>DAOUMU010000025.1:0-10999 GCA_034409055.1 Anaerolineae bacterium | reverse complement strand
GGGCGACTCCGCCGGTTGGCCCGTCGTTGGAAACAAGTCGACAAACTGGCTATCCTCATACAGAACGCCCAACTCATCCCGCATCTTGATATAGACATTTCCTTTAGGAAAAGCGGCTCTGGCTACGTGGGCCGTCTCTTCAGGGATGGCTCTCTGGTCAAATGCGTGCAAGGTCATTCCTCAATTCCTCCAAATTCTATAATTATCCAGCAAATTGTGCCTCATTTTGGAGTATTTGTCATATTGGTCTTGACCTGATTACTTAACATAAATTCGCCAACAGTATCTTACTAATTGCTAATTGCTACCCTCCCCCCACAGCCGGAAAAGCACAAACGACATCGCCCTCTTTCAAAATATAATTTTGGTCCGGTGTGCGACCATTGATCAGAACAACGCTGGCCGAGTCGGTTGGAACATCAAACCGGGCCAATAAATCCTCTGCTCCGGTGCCGGCAGGAACTTCTGTTTCATAAACATTACCTTTAGCGCCGGGCGGGAGATATTTTTGATAGGTGGCTATTAGTTTTACTGATACTTTCATTTCTCTAATTTCATTTCTAATCTCTACGACGCGTAGTATATCACTACTCCAAGCGACAGACAATCCGACCATCAAAGACGGTCAGCCAGGCACCTCTGTGTTAGAGATATCCTTCGGAGGATCAGTTAGCCGAATTGGTCCACAGCTTGTTGTACAATTTCTCGTAGCTGTTTTTGCGTGTCGACAGGCAGTGTCTCCGGTTGGTGTTCGTCCAAAATCTGCTCTACTCGCCCGGCCGCTCGCTGTCCAAGGTCTTGACCACCATCATTTAGCCAATCGTCATAATTGCCGCGCTCTATCAGGGTGGGATACCAGCGTTGGCGAAAATGGGCCAGGGTATGGTCGGTGTCCAGAAAATCACCGTCCGGCCCCACTTCATCAATTACATCCAGGGCCAACGTTTGATCATTGATCTGAATTTCTGCCAGAGCAGTCCGAATCCAGTTGACCAGTTCATCACAGATGACCAATTGAGCCAGGGAGCCGCTCAAGCCTGATTCAAGATAGCCCAAATCATGAACAAGATGGCTGCCGGCCAGGGCGTTGGACATCAATGTCAGGGCGGCTTCAAGACTGGCCTGCTGGTCAACCTGTTTGGCGTCGCTGCACCCGCCAAAGGCGAACATAGGCAAGCGACACCAGTGAGCCAATTCCTGGGCGATGAACTGTTTCTCCGGCTCAACGTAGGGGCTGACTGTAGTGCGCATATCCAGCGCGCTGGCGCCCCAGCCGGAGGTGATGAAGGGCGATCCTGCCCGGTTCAGTTGAGAAAGGACCAGTCCGACCAAACTGCCGGCGTGCCAGATAGCCATATTTCCGGCCAGGGTAATCGGCGCGGTGGCACCGCCCAGGGCGACCGGAATGTAGGCGAAGGGCAGTCCTTTTTCCGACAGATAAAGTAACTTTTGCAAGGCTTCCTTGTTGTGTTGCAGGGCATTGGTGACATTAATGTAGCAACTGATTAGCGGTTTCTGTTGCAGCGCGTCACCCCCACCGACTACTGCTTCGGCCATTTTTACGGCGTCTACACAACCTGCCAGGTCGGTGGTGACAAACATAATCGGTTTGGTGGTGCGGTTGAGCATCACTTCCATCTGGTAACGGTCGGCTACCATTGTGGGGACGTCTTCGGGCAGAAACATGCACATCACAAAATCGATGTGAGGCAGCGCGTCGCAGAGGGTTACGCCCTCGACCACATCCTGCAAAATTGCTCTCCGTCGTTCGCCGGTGCGATGGTCGATAATATTCAGGCAGTCTGAGCCGGTGCCAAAAAAGGTTCGGCGGCCACTGAGAGGAATTACCGGCCGGCCGTGACGGTTGTAAAGCATCACCTGTTTTGGAACAGTGGTGAGGGCCTTTTCGACCAATATCGGTGGGATGCGCACCCGATTGCCTTCGGAAACGCGGGCGCCGGCTTTTTGCAACAGGTCGACGGCCGGTTGGTGGTGCAACCGGACGCCAGTACGTTCCAAAATTTCCAGGCCGGCCGAATGCAACTTTTGACATTGCTCGTCCGACAGTCGCTGGAATTGGGTGCCGGTGAAAGAGGGAGTGCTCACCATAGCAGGAATCCTTTCGGTAGGGGGTCTTCCGGGGTCAGCACAAAATGGTGCAGGCCGGTGATATAAGCCGTGCCGCTAACTTCGGGGATGACGGCCGGGAGGTGTGCCACGTTTGCTTTGCCCACAATCCGGGCCTCGAAGGTGGTACCCAACAGTCCCTCGTTGACAAACAGTTGCCCAACGGCCAACTCGCCCCGCCGGTGAAGTAAGGCCATCTTGGCACAGGTACCGGTGCCGCACGGGGATCGGTCCACGTGGCCTTCACCCAGGACGACAAAATTTTTACCCCTCCTCTCGGCGTGTCCTCGCGGGTCAAAAAATTCGACCACGTCAATGGTGTTGATATAGGGTCGCCGGGGATGCTGCACGTTCAACTGGGCATTACCGGCCTCGATAATTGCCATCCCCAGTTGAGCCAGTTGGGGCGCGTTATCTACCGTGAGGTCCAGGCCAATTTGGTCGGCAGAAACCATCACAAAGAAGCCGCCGGTAAAGGAAACGTCTACCCGGATGCGCCCCAGGCCGGGTACGTCCAACGGCCGGTCGAGTTGATAAGCAAAGGCCACTTCGGGGCGGATAGAAACAGAGTCTACCACAAAATGATGCCGGTTGGCGGCAGGGACCTGTCGCACGTGGGCTGTGGTATGCCAGGGGCCGGAGGGAGTATCGACAACCACTCGCGTTTCCGGCAGTTGGGCCTTGATAAGTCCCAGCTCAATCAGGGCACTGACCGCGGCCATTGTGGCGTGGCCGCACAGGTAGGGATAACGCCGGGCATCTATGTAAACGAGGCCAAAAGCGGCTTCTTCACTTTCTGGCTCGGTCAGGATGGAGGCAAACATATCACGATGGCCCCGGGGTTCGCGGGTTAAGCGCAAACGAATGTCGTCCATATGTTTGGATAGATAGAGACGTTTATCGTTTATTGTTTGACCGGGGATAGGCGGCAAACCTCCGACCACCAGCCGGGCCGGTTCGCCTCCTACGTGGGAGTCGATGGTTAAAATCGAATTTTTGAAAAGTTGATGAAAAGCAGATTCAATTTTACCGGCAAACATCTCTTAATCCCACAAGGTCTTTTTTAAATCGGTAAACTCTTCCGTGGGGCCGTCTACCCGGTTGCGCCCCAACTCTAGTACGTATACGTAATCGGCAATTTTGAGGGCCTGCCGGATTTCCTGATCGACCAGAATGATGGTGATGCCTTCTTTGTCGCGCAGATCGGTCAACATTTTATAAACGTCGGCCGACAGCATTTTGGCCAGCCCGGCGGTGGGTTCGTCTACCAGGATGAGTTTGGGTTCGGTCATCAGGGTACGGCCTACTTCGACCATCCGCTGCATACCGCCTGACAGGACGCCGGCATTGTCATAACGCCGGTCACGCAGGTCGGGAAACCGATCGTAGTTTTCTTCTAGTTTGCGCTGGATGCGGGCCCTGTCGCCACGGAAAGTCCAGGCTCCCAGCCTCAGGTTGTCTTCCACCGACATGTAGGGAAAAACGCTTGAGTGCTGCGGAATATATGAGACCCCCAATTCAATCAAGTGATGGGAGGCTGTTGTGCCGGCAATATCCTGGCCTTGCAATAGTATTTGCCCGGCACGCGGTTTCAGAAAACCATAGATGGCTTTGAGTAAGGTGGATTTACCGACTCCGTTAGCACCGAGAATGGTGGTAATTTTGGCTTCCCCGGCCCACAGCGAGACGCCGCGTAAAATATCGAGGTCTTTATAGTAACCCACGTACAGGTCTTTTATCTCAATCATCTTCGTCTTCTCCCAGGTAGGCTTCAATGACGTTAGGGTCTTCTTTGACCACCTCGGGCGGGCCATCGGCTATAATGTTCCCAGAATGAAGCACAACCAATCGCTGGCTGAGGGTAAAAATGGAGGACATGTCGTGGCTGATAATGATGAAGGACTTGCCCTGAGCGTGGACCGTGTTGATATACTCAAAGATGGTTTCCATTAATTTGGGATGAACTCCGGCAAAAGGTTCGTCTAATAGGAGCAGGTCCGGATCGGTCATCAACAATTGGCCCAATTCCAGGAGTTTCTGTTGCCCTCCCGAAAGGCTGCGGGCATAGTCGTTCCGCAGGTGCTCGATGGTTAAGAAATTGAGTATCTCCCTGGCCCGTTCTTTCATTTCCCGGTGGCCCTTGGTAGTAACGGACAGTGCGGGGACCAGCATGTTTTCCATCACCGTCATCCGGCGGAAGGCGCGGGTAACCTGAAAGGTGCGGCCAATGCCGCGCTTGGTGACCTCGTTTGGCTTGAGGCGGCCAATGTTTTTCCCGTTGAAAACTATCTCTCCGTGGTCTGGGGTGTATATACCGCTGATGGTGTTGACCAGCGTGGTTTTGCCCGATCCGTTCGGGCCAATTAGGCCAACCAGTTCGCTGCCCGAGAGTTGTAACGATACATTTTTTAGGGCCTCGATGCCACCAAAAGATTTGAAAACGTTCTGAATTGCCAGTTCCATCAGGCCTCAACCTCCTCTCGTAATTCTTCCAGAGTTTCTTTTTCTCGTGACTCTGCGCGGGGAGTTGTGCCAGTTAACTGTTGGAGTAGGGGGGCCAGCAGACCATTTCGGGCAAAACGTAAGGTGATGACCAATAGGGCGCCAAAGATAACCAACCGCCAGGCCCCAAATTCCCGTAACGCCTCCAGGCTAACCTGGATAATGATCCCGCCAATCGCTGCGGCCAGCATACTTTCTACACCACCGATGATGGCCATAGCAATAACCAATCCCATTTGAGGAATGACTATAATGTTCGGGGTCAAGATGGTAACATAGTGCGCAAAGAAAGTTCCGGCCAGGCCGGCCATCATACTGGTAATAACAAAGGCCAGCACTTTGTAGCGTACTACATTTACACCTCGGGAGGCGGCGGCCACTTCGTCTTCTCGAATGGCCCGCAGGAATAAGCCGATACGGGAGTTTGCCAGCCAATACAGCAGCAACAAGCAAATTACCAGCACGGCCAGCATGATATAATAGTATGGCACGCGAGAGATGGTCTCCTCGCCCAAAAGAGGGGCTACGTGCAATCCGTGATCCCCACGCGTAAATTCTGCCTCGCCCTTGAGGGTCAGTCGTAGAATTTCCGAAAAAGCAATGGTGAACAGGGCCAGGTAGGCTGCTTTAAACCGCAGTACCAGCATGCCGATAGCCAGGCCGGCCAGACCGGCCACAATGGTTCCCGACACAATGCCGAGCAGCGGCGGCACCCCCAGATATTTTCCCAGCAGGCCGGTGGTATAGCCACCAATGGCCATAAAAGCCATATGTCCAAATGAGAATTGGCCGGCGTAACCGGCCAGCAGGGACCAACTGGCGGCTAACAGGGCGTAAAAGTAGGCAATGATGACCACGTGCAGCCAGTAGCTCTGCAAGAAGAGGGGAGCCAGTATGGCTACTACCAGCGCAACGAAGACCAGCGCCCATTGAACGCGAAATGGGAAACGGCGACTCGTAATCTTAGTGTCAGTCGTCATGTCTCTTTCCTCCCAAAAAATCCGGTTGGTTTGAAGAGCAAGACCAGTGCAAAAATAATGAGGCCAAACGCAGTCTTATAAGTCAATCCCCGGCTGGGATCTGGAAAATAGCCAGCCCCCAGGCTTTCGACCAGGCCGATCAGAAGTCCACCGAAGATACTGCCCCGGATCGAGCCCATCCCACCCAGCACAATGATGATGTAGGAACGAATGGAAGGCTCAGCCCCGACGTCGGGTACAACCGAAAAAGTTGGAGCTAGCAGCGCACCGGCTACTGCTGCCAATCCCACTCCCAAACTAAAAGCCAGGGTATTCATTCGTAGTGAATTGATACCCACAATCGCCGCTGCATCTTTATTTTGGCTCACTGCCTGTAACGCCTTGCCCATCCAGGTTTTATTGATGACGAGCAGCATCAAGGCCAGTAGAAGTAGTGAAAGGATACTGGCTGTCAACCTGTCGGTACTGACATTGACTATACCCAGGCTGACTGTTCTCCAACCGGAGAAAAACGAAGGAGGACGATGGGGATAAGGACCGAAGGTAGCCAGGGCCAAGTTTTGCAGAAAAAAGGATAGACCAAACGTGACGAGAATAGCGTACTCAGCCGGACGTTCGATGCGGCCCAGGTGTATAGGTCGTAAGAAGGGCAGCTCAAAGGCCAGCCCCAGTAGAATACCAAGCAAGCCACTTACAAGCACAGCGAGAAATGGGTTAAAGCCGACAAATGTGGTCAGAATGAAGTATGAAGCGTATCCGCCCAACATATAAAATTCGCCGTGGGCAAAGTTGATGACATTGAGAATCGAAAAAATCAACGTCAACCCCAACGCCATCAGTGCGTAAATTATGCCTATAATCAACCCGGTTATGACCAGTGATAAGAAATAGTCCATAAGTTTCCCTCCAGATAATGACTGGGCGAGCCTCCCGACAATTACTCACTCTAAAGTGTAGTGGGAGACTCGCCTGAAACTACATCTGAGATCAGGATTCCGTACGAACACGGATTGTGCGAGGAGTAAAACATCGGCCTTGAAAGCACTGTGTTGCTTACTCCTCAACTCTTGAACCGGAGCGGATAGTTATACCAGGTTAACTATGGCGAGGTATAAATTGGACCACTTGCTCGTTCACGAGGGAAGACAACCGGGGCATCGCCGGTCGACTGATTGACCTCCGTATATTGGATGATATAGGTGTTGGGGGTCGGCCACTGGTGCCACATCCAACCGGCTACGCCGTCCGGTACCGGGTTGGCAGAGGTGTACTCAAACCAAAAATCTCCCATAACGCCGGTGTACTTGATATTTTCTAACGCCTGAATGATGGCTTGGGGATCCGTGGAACCAGCCTGCTCAATACCTTGCAGCAGCAGGTAGGTGGCATCATAAGCGGCCATCGCCGATCCACCAGGCTGTTGCCCGTAACGCTCTTCGTAGCTCTGCATAAAGGCCGGGGTTTTCTCGTTCCAGAGCGATTCGGGCAGGCCGACGTAGGTAAAGAAGGTGTACTGCCCACACTCACCGACGTTTTCCCAGTATTCCGGGTATTGAGCGTCAACACTGGCGTAGTAGGCGGTTTGAGCGGTGGGGGCCAGGCCCAGGTCGCAGGCTTGACGCAGCAAGCGGCTGTTCCCAATGCCGGTCACAACACCGGCCAACATATCGGGCGGGTCTTGCTGGATGCGCTGCAGGATAGGGGTATAATCTTCAGTTTTGATGTCGGCAAAGAAAACCTGGACGTCGGTAATGCCCATGTCCGCCAATTGGTTTTTCCACTCCTCGGCTTGCAGGCGGCCGTAATCCGTGTCTTCAACGATAAAGACGATTTTCTTCCAGCCTACCTCGGCAATGTAATTGGTAGCAATACTGCTGTAGAACTCAATAGAGGGGGCAATGCGGAAGATTTCTGGATAGCCACTGGCAGTGACCTCGTCAGCCCAGGGTTCGGCAAAGACGACCGGCACGCCATATTTGTGAGCCACTTCCATCTCGGTCAAGCCAACACCGCTGTGATACTCGCCGGTGAGGCCAACTACTTCATCCTTTGTGATCAAGCGCTCGACTACGGCCGTACCGCGTTCCGGCAGTCCTTCGGTATCGCCAAAGATTAATTCGACCTGCTTGCCAAGTATGCCGCCAGCCGCATTGATTTCGTCTATGGCCATTTCGGTTGCGTTTTTCATTTCCGTTCCGGCCTGGAAAGAACCAGGAGCCGACAGGGGGCCAACTGCCCCGATCTTGATAGTGTCCCCTTCAGTAGCACCTATGATTTCAGTGGCACCGGCGAAGTAAGCCTCAGCTTCCTCTTTGGAGGGAATATAAATCTTCCAGCCTATTTCAATCTCATCAGAATTGGTGATTTTGGCATAACTATCATCCTCAGCACTCTTTTGGTTGGTGTAGTAAGTGATAGCCGGATAAGCTAACACGTCACCCAGGAATTTCTCTGACAATTTGCTCAACCAGTCATCCGCCTGAATGGTGTAATCTTCACCCTGAGCTAAGGGGGCAGCACCAGAAACAGCCGGTACAGCCAATATTACGGCCACCATTAACAAAATTAGATATCTCTTCATCATCTTTTTTCCTCCTTGGCTACATCAAAAATTTGAATTTAAAAATTAGAAATTAAAAACCTGTCCCGTATACTTATGGTATCCCTCCTTTCTTTCGAAGAGAGCCTTCGCTACCGAATTCTTTCTCTAGTGCTGGCAGCGGACAACTCTCCACTATTCACCTTTATTTTCCTCGGTAGACGAACCCATAATAACAGAGGCCAGGTTGTGCCAGGCTTCCTCTACGTATTCAGCCACCACCTGACGTGCTCGCGGACCGTCTCCGGCTTCCAGCGCCTCCAAAAGGCGGGCATGTTGGTATCGGTCCCGCTCTCCCCACTGCTGACGGATTTCTGCGCCTTTACCTGTTTCCAAGGTGCGAGCATAAACCATCAAAGGATCAATCCAGCCCCAAACCTGCCGCAACATCTGGATCAGAAACTGGCGGCCGCTGGCCTGAATAACTATCTCGTGAAACTGGCGATTGGCCACTCGTGCTCTATTCACACTTTTTGGGTCAGCGTTGACGATGGTGGCCGGTAAAAGTTCTCGCATTTGGGCCAGTTCTTCAGGTGTAATGCGGCCGGCGGCCAACTCGGCTGCCAATCCTTCCAGTAAGCCCCGTACCGTATAAATATCTTCCAGGTTATCAAGAGATAGAGCCACCACCCGCACCCCCTTATAGGGAACCCGAATGCACAGGCCCTCACTCACCAGCCTGTTCAGCGCTTCACGCACAGTGATTTGGCTAACACCCAGTTCCTTGGCCAGAGCCTCCTGGCGCAGCCACTCACCAGGGGCCAACTTTCCGCTGAGGATAGCCTTGTGTAGAGCCTCGAAAGCGGCATCGGACAATCTTTGTGGCTCATGTTCGATACGAAGGGGCTCACGTGATTGCATTTTTTATATTTACTCTACCATCTGTCAATTAGCTATTATATATTATATAATTAGCGATTATATAATATATATTAATCTCTGGCAAAAAAAGTACTAACTAATTGGCATCAAAGATATCATAGTAAGCTTGGTCCAGCTCTTCGTCGCTCAAGTGAGCATAGCGCATGGTCGTGCTAATGTCAGCATGGCGGGCCAATTTCTTGGCAATCTCAACGTCGCCGCCGGTGCTACGCAGGATCGTGGTCACAAAGTAATGCCGGAAAGTGTGCGGCGTTATTTCGCGTAGATATCCATCGCCTAAAAAACGAGACACCCACCGATCAACCGTCTGTTGCACCGAACGAGAAGAAATCGGCAAAACCTTACTACCGGCCCGCTTATCATGACGGGCAAAGAGAGGCAGTTCGGTAGGGGAGGGGGGTTGACCTGCATCCAACTCCCAGCGGGCGTTTAAATAAAGTTGCAAGTGGGCCAGCGTACGCTTGGAGATGCGTATTCTGGCTTCTTTACTACCTTTGCCGGTCACAAACAGTTCTGCCTCAGCCCAATCGATGTAGTCCCGTTTGAGGGAGCAGGCTTCGGAAACACGCAGGCCGGTATCGGCCAACAGATAAAGTAAAGCCCGGTCACGCAGTACGGTCAGTTGCTCCCGATCATCTTTGAAGGGACCGGTGGCCAGCTCATCCAGGGCCTGTAATAACTTCTCGATTTGCTGCTTGGGAAATCGCTGCATTTTTTGGGGCAATTTACGCTGGCGACGTTTGACGAAGTAGCGCATTTCGGTCAGATTCAGTTCCAGCCAGTTTTTAGCCACTACGTACTCGTAGAAGCCCATCACCGCAGCCAGGTAGCCCCGCTCCGTCGTTGGCTCCAGCGTGCGCAGATCATCCAGAAACCACTGAATCCAGTCGTTGCTCATAGCCGATAGGGGGGTGGTTGCCGGAGGGGTGTTCCGTTGGCTCAGCGTGGTCTTGAACTTTTCGATGGTGTAGTGATAAGTGGTCAGGGTGCCACTGGCCCGGCTTTTGCCGATCTCGTCCAGATATAAATCTAAAGCCAGGGCCACGGTCGGGGGAGTGTCGGCTTGGCGGATAGGGGCAGCCGTCTCTGGCTCGGTTGGCTGCCTGGTTGTCGTCGTCGTCGAGGTGGTTGTTTGGGATGACGATGTCGTAAAATTTTTCTCGGACATGAAAATAGCCTCCTTGGTCCTGATTTTACTCCTTACTTCGCAAAAATAATATTTTGCGAAGTGTAATGTTTAATCAAATTCTACCACTCTTTCTCGATTCTGACAAGCCCAAATTCCCACTTTGAGAGTAATTTAACCATCATATGCTTCCTAATTCACTCCATTCCCAGCCAATCATCCTTACTCCCAAGCCCAACAGTCCCACTCCCCCGTTTCCCATGTGCCCCGCTTTTACTAACGAAGATCACGAATGACACGAAGGGCCGAATGACACGAATTTTATAAAATCATTCGTGAAGTTCGTTAATTGGTGCCATGCGTGATAAAAAAATCTTGACAATGTAACTTTCAGTGATTTTCAACCTGGTTAAAAGTAGGGTTTTTCTTTTTGTGCACTATGGACTACACAAAGTCTTTTCGGCAATAAAGCCTCGCTTTCAACCAATGTTACCCTGCTACCCTGCTACTTGTTACTCTGCCACTTTGCTACTCTGCTACCAATTGATAGCCCCAGCCTTCTCAGGATCAAAACCATCCGGCCATTCCGTCAATGGATCATACTCGGCCCAGATCAGGTTGGCCTCGCTCAGGTTGGTCTGGTTCAGGTCGGCCCCGCCCAGGTCGGCCTTGCCCAGGTCGGTCTGGTTCAGGTTGGCCTGGTTCAGGTTGGCCCAGCGCAGGTCGGCCCCGAGCAGGTTGGCCCAGCTCAGTCAGGTCGGCCTCGCTCAGGTCGGCCTCGCT
>DAOUMU010000024.1:0-8207 GCA_034409055.1 Anaerolineae bacterium | reverse complement strand
TTGGTTGGGGCTGTATTGTCAACAATCTGGTCAAGATTGCTGAAGCCATACTCAAGCCGCGCCGCCGGAAACGACGCTCGGCGGTGGCAGTGGCTTGAACAGGGTTTCCTGACAGAAACTAGCTAGGAACCATTGAATTCACAGCTAAATTCTAATACCGGTCAGAGATTTAACTTGCTCTTTCACAATTGGCGGCATAAGCATTTCATCCACACGGGATAATGACCGGATTCGAGGAGGAAGATTTCCCTCACCTCCATACACTTGAGCCACCTTATCACAACTTTCATATTGCCAATTCTTTCTCATCCATTCGACTGTAACAAGAACCAGCCACTCTGCATGTCGGCGATGATAATCAACATCACCTACACCTGTGGTCTCTACTTGTGAAATAGTACCTTCAAAGTCCCGATACGATTTAACCCAAGACCGGCACAATAACCAGTCATCAATAACTGTTTCCCCAACGATGCCTAACACCATGTCCAGCGGTAAGATTCCCATAAAAACAGATGCACCTAAATGCTCAAGTGCCCAAGCAATCTCAAAGGCAACGTGATTCTGCCAAGTGTCTTGGTTGGATAGACTGGACACCTCATCCCATTCCACGGGATTCTGCTTGTACTCATCCATAGCCTTCGACTTGGCTGCTCTAAGTAATTTTTCTTCCTTACCGTTGATTTTGGGTGCATGTGTCGCCTTAAACTCGCGTTCTAGGTATTCACCCAAAACAAACTCTAGCATGACTGCCAGATTATGTGTTGTCTTTTGATGTATAACTGAACGTTCAGCGGCCTTAGCTGACCTAAAGGATAAGTATGCTGCAACTGATGCAGCAATAGCTGTGACAAATGTAGCAACAGCCGTGAAAATTATAGCAAAATTAACATCCATCGCTATCCCCATTTCTTGATTTTGGTAGTTCATTGACTACCCAACAGGATGAACGGCCCACAATGTTATTAGGGTAACAAGTTCCTCATAAATTCTTATATCCCCTTGTTCCCCATAAATTCTTATGCCTACAAGTCTACCATAACATTTTACCATCTTAATTAAAAAAAGCTACAGTGGCGCGGCTTGCTGGGCTGTGGTGGGTTTTTTAGGCTTTATAGAGATTTAAGTTATGTCAACAATTAAGAACCGCAGATTGGCAGGAATTCGCGGATAAGCGCAGAAATATCCGCGTTTTTCTGAAAATCCGCGGTTCTGATGGTCAGGCAAATTAACTATAATGTCTATAGTACAGCAATATACTATTCGTCTCAAAACTGGCTAACTTTACCCTTGAAACTCGCCCCAAATTGAAATGGGTCTGTTTCAAATGGTTTGGGCTATGAGGAGTCTGGCCCGCCCACGTGCCAAACGGAGCCGCACCTGGGTCTGCTGGTCTATGTCCCTTGGGCGCTCCTCTCCCTAAAGTAAATGAAACACACCAACCTGCTACCCTGCCACTTTGCTACCCTGCAACCTTGCTACCGTGCTACCTTGCTACCTTGCTACCTTGCTACCTTGCAACCTTGCTACCTTGCCACCCTGCCACTCTGCCACCCTGCTACCCTGCCACCTTGCTACCCTGCCACCTTGCTACCCTGCCACTACAGCCACAAAAATACGCCCCTGGCTGAGAGGAACCAGGGGCGTAGCGGGGATGCGGTGTGTGGTTTTTGCCTGCCACACTCAGGTCATAGGAGGAAACCCAATATTAGGGAGGATTGTTTAGGAAGCCCGGCGACTTTGTACCCGTTTGCGTAAAAAAGTCGGCACTTCTAAATCTTCAGGATCGTAGACCGGTTCTGGCCGCGGTTTTTCTTCGCGGGCCGTATGGGAATCCTTAACTTTGGCTTTGGGAAAAGCAATGGTTTTGGTTTCCGGTTCACGTCGTTTGCCGGCCACATAGGGCCTGCGTTGGACGGCGACCTCAAACCCGGTCGCAATTAAGGTAATACGCAGCTCCTCATCCAGGTTCTCGTCGATGACCGCCCCAAAGATGATATTGGCCTCGGGGTGGGCCTTTTGTTTAATAATTTCGGCCGCCTCATTAACTTCAAACAGGCTCAAACTGGGACCGCTGCTAATATTAAAGAGAATGCCCTGCGCGCCGTCAATGGTTACATCCAGCAGCGAAGAGGAAACGGCGCTTTGGGCTGCTTCTACGGCTCGATTCTCGCCAGAAGCCACCCCGACAGACATCAGGGAGGTGCCGCCACCGCTCATAATGGAGCGCACATCGGCAAAGTCCAGGTTAATCAGGCCAGGTACGGTAATCAACTCAGAGATGCCCTGGATACCCTGGCGCAGCACGTCATCGGCCGTCCGGAACGCCTCGGTCATACTGGCCTTTTTATCGACAATTTCCAGCAGACGGTCGTTCGGAATGGCAATCAAGGTATCAACTTTCTCCTTGAGCTTCTCGATGCCTTCCAGGGCGATATTCTGGCGGCGGCTGCCTTCAAAACTGAAGGGCCGGGTGACCACCCCAATGGTCAGGGCGCCGGTTTCCTTGACCAGTTCGGCAATGATCGGAGCCGCTCCGGTACCGGTTCCCCCGCCCATCCCACAGGTCACAAAAACCATATCGGCCCCCTGCAGGGCCTCCGCCAATTCCTGATCAGATTCTTCGGCAGCTTTTTGACCAATTTCGGGATTGCCCCCGGCCCCCAGGCCCCGGGTCAACTTGTCGCCGATGCGAATCCGCTGCGGAGCATTGCTCATCAGCAGGGCCTGGGCATCGGTATTGACGGCGATAAAATCAACTCCGCGCAGGCCCTCGGTGATCATCCGGTTGACCGCATTGCTGCCACCACCACCCACGCCCACGACTTTAATCTGGGCAAAATTTTCAGGTTGCACATCGTAACTACTTTTTCTCTTAGTCATTTTATTTTCTCCTTAGGACAAAATGCTGCCAGACCCATTAGGTTTAGTCCAAAAACGCCCCTTCGATACGGTTTACCTACTCAGGATGCGTTTTTGGGCCGATTTCGCATGCTGAGTGCCTTTGCGTATCGAAGCGTGCGAAATCGGCAAATGTCAACAGAACCTAGCCTGGTAAGAACAGTCTTAACCATGCTGGCATTTTGGTATGACCATCGGTGGGTTCTCGAAGCGGATGGGGCAGGTCATGTTGGATGCCCCACTGTAGCAGGCCAACACTGGTGGCAAAGGCCGGGCTTTGCAAGGTATCAACCAGCCCCTCTAAATTCTGCGGCTTGCCGATGCGAGCCGGTAAGCCCATCACATCGCGGGCTAAATCACGAATGCCAGCCAGTTCGGCCGTCCCACCACACAAAACAATACCGGCCGGGAGTAACCCATCATACCCGCTCCGTTTAATCTCTTTCAAAATCATTTCCAGAATCTCTTCGGTGCGGGCTTCAATAATTTCTGATAAGAATTGGCGAGAAACCTGCTGTTGGCCATCTTCGCCAAACATATTGACTTTGACCATCTCCTCTGGCATGACCGTCTGGGACAACACCTGGCCATACTTAATTTTAATATTTTCAGCCGTGTTAAAGGGGGTGCGTAACCCCACGGCAATATCGTTTGTCAGTTGCTCCCCGCCGATCGGTAACACCACGGCATGCCAGATGCTACCTTCAATGAAGATGGCAATGTCGGTGGTGCCGCCGCCAATATCTACCAGCACCACCCCCATCTCCCGTTCAATATCGGTCAGCACGGCCTCACCCGAGGCCAACGGTTCCAGGACCAGGGCGTCAATCTGAATTCCCGCGTTTTGCACGCACTTGATCAGGTTGCGAATAGAGGTGGTGGCCCCGGTTACAATGTGGGCCTCCACCTCCAGCCGGTAAGCCTGCATCCCAATCGGGTCGCGTACGCCATCCTCGCCATCCACCGAAAAGCTGCGGGGAATAATATGCAAAATCTCACGATTGTGCGGGATATCGATGGCCCGGGCCGCTTCTAAGGCCCTTTCAACGTCTACCGGTCGAATCCCACGCTCGCCCCGGCTAATGGCGATTACGCCCCGGCTATTAATGGCCCTGATATGAGCACCGGCCAGCCCCACGTAGGCACTGGCGATTTCATAACCCGAGGTTCGCTCGGCCCGGTGAATCGACTCGGCGATGGTCGCCGTCACCTCGCCCACATTGACCACCACTCCTCTGCGGATACCTTTGGAGGGCACGGTCCCCACGCCTACAATCCGCATGACATTTTCCGGGGGAGGGCCAACCTCGGCAATTAAGGTGCAGATTTTTGTAGTGCCTATATCCAGGGCTACAACGGTCTGATCCACACCAGGGCTCCCTTTTGTCTGTTATTTATAATCCCGCGCCGACCTATCCTCCAATAAAGAAGGTAAGATGCGCATCTTAGTCTACCACAATATATAGTATTTTTCAAGTGTTTATACCACAATATCTAGTGTTTTTCCTTAAAATTCAGACAATTGGTCAAACTATGTAGGACAAGTTGCCAACTTGTCAGCGGTATACATAATTTATCAGGAAGCAATTTAGTAAATTCTCTACAACTCAAATGAAACACATCCTTATGGTCTGCCCGGGCGGGTGGGCACGGGTCGAGAATTAGTTATCACCGGCTGTCCGATACGAATAATGGCCTTGGGCTTGTAAACCGGTCTCAGGGGGTTGTGCAGATCAATATAGGCCGGCGTGACATTGCGCTCCTTTAGATCAGCCAGCACCGCCGTCAATACCACCAGCTTGGCCTTAATTTCAGTGCCATCCCCCAGGTACACGGGCCATCCCTCAGACGTGGCCACGGTTAAACCCTGCGAGCGAGAATAGCGAATAACAGACACATCCGGGGCCAGGATGTGCAGCATCTGGGCTCCCCTAACAATCGTGGGATCAACCTGGTAACCGGCTTGTAGCGGTTGCCGGTCATCGTCAATAATCCGCAGCATACCGGTAATATTTCCCTTGGGGGGCACCACCATCCCTTCCTGGTCTACCCACCAAACCGTTTCGTCTGTTTGCCATAACAGTTCCGGTCGTCGTTCAACCACCTTGATCGTTACTTTTGCCGGCAGAGAAGCCGAAACCGAAGCCGACTTAATATTTGGCAGCATCAGAATCCTGTCGACAACTTCATCCGGATCGACCCAAAAAATGCTCTGGCTATCAATCCCACTGGCGGCGTAAATTTCACGACTTGAGACGGCCACATTGCCCTGTATTTCTGCTCCGTACACAAAAAAAAGGGGGGTGCTAAACAGAAAGTAAACGCTCCAACCGAGCAGGATCAAGAAAAGAACACCACTTAATTTTGGGCCACGCACCTGCCAAAATTTCAGCACGGGCGTCATCGACAGGCTCGGGCGAGCGGCCGTGGTTTGATAATTGATGGTTTGCACCCCCAGCCGCAATTCAGAGCGACGGCGGCGACGTTTCCTTACGCCAAACATAGTCAATGATCAATTAACAATTAACAATGAGCAAAGTTTTTTTTGTTAATTGTTAATTACTAATTGTTAATTGTTTCACTCCGCACTATTGACATCGAATGTTGACCGGGACTGCTGCTTATCTTCGTACCGTTCAATGGCTAACTCAAGCAGGCGATCAATCAATTCGCTATAAGATAGGCCACTGGCTTCCCACAACTTGGGATACATACTGATAGGCGTGAAACCGGGCATCGTGTTCAGCTCATTCACAAAAACTTCGCCGGTCGATTTCTCTAATAGAAAATCGCAGCGGGCCAGGCCGGCGCAATCCAGGGCCTTGAAGGCCATAATGGCCAGTTCTTGAATCAGGTCCGTGTGTTCTGGACTAATAGGTGCTGGAATGAGTAGTTCCGAACTATCATCAATATACTTGGCGGCGTAGCTGTAAAACTCGCGGGAAGGGATGATCTCACCCGGCACGGAGGCAATCGGGTCGTCGTTGCCCAGCACACTGACCTCAATCTCACGCGCTTCTATCCCCTGCTCGACAATCAACTTGCGGTCGTAGCCGGCCGCATCCTCTAACCCGGCCTGTAACGCCGGCCGGTTTTTAGCCTTGTGGATGCCCACACTGCTGCCCAGGTTGGCCGGTTTGACAAACATGGGGTAGGCAATCGCCGCTTCACATTCGGCTATGACCGCTTCCGGGTTGGTTTGCCATTGCTTCCGTAAAAAGACCCGGTGGCTGAGGATAGGCAGTCCATGCGCCCGAAAAATGTCTTTGGTCATAGCTTTGTCCATGCCAACGGCGCTGGCGGTCACCCCGGCTCCCACGTAAGGCACGCCAACCAACTCGAAGAAGCCCTGCACGGTCCCATCTTCACCAAAGGGACCGTGTAACACCGGAAACACAACATCGAGGGGACCGGTTTTAGCTACCGCCAGGGCCAGGGTGGACTCCCCGGCCGATTCCATCTCCTTCAATTTATCCTCGATGAAGGGATGGCCGGCCGCAGCAGCCAATAGTTTCTGGTGAACATCACCACCGGTCAACCATTTTCCTTCTTTGGTAATGCCAATGGGCACCACCTCATACTTGCTTTTGTCAATTGCCTTCATAATACCTTTGGCCGACGTCAGGCTGACCTCATGCTCACCACTCTGTCCGCCAAAGATAATGCCAACGCGCAGTTTACTACGATGCCTCATAATAAGACTGACCAACTATCTCTATCTCTAACTCCAACTCAAGACCAAATTTATTTTTGACAGCTTCCTGAGCCGTTTTAATCAGGGTTATCATTTCCCTGGCCGTGGCCCCGCCCAGGTTTTGAAAAAAGTTCGCGTGAACAGGCGAAATTTGAGCCTGGCCAAAACGATGGCCTTTCAACCCGGCCGCTTCTATCAGGCGACCGGCATAATCACCCGGCGGGTTCTTGAACATACTGCCAATGGTTGCCCCGGCAGGCTGGCTGGCTTTACGTCGTTCATTAAATTCAGTCAGCCGCGCTTCGACTTCGGCCACGGGCGCGCGGGTCATCTGCAACTCTGCCTGCAAAACGATCCAGCCGGTTCCTTTCCCTCTCTCTCCCCCGCTTTGTTGAGACGCAGGGGGGGGGTGTTTCTTCAAGCGTGACGTGCGGTAACCATACTCAAACCAATGGCGCGGTTGCCATACACGCTGGCCTGCCGGGGAGAGTAGCTCAGCCCGAACCAGGCTCTGAGCTATGTCCCTGCCGTAAGCCCCGGCATTGTTGACGATTGCTCCGCCAATTGTGCCCGGTACACCAACGGCCCACTCCAATCCGCTCAAGCCTTGCCTGGCACAACGACGGACCAGGCCGGGTAACACGACCCCACTTTCTGCGGTTAAATAGACCCTCTCGCCAGGCTCACCTGCCTTTACCGGCGGCCTGTGCCCGCTTTTTGGGTAAAAATCAACCCGGCCGGCTCGATTTTCAATGACCAGCCCCCGGATGCCGCCATCACCGATCAGCAGATTGGCCCCACCACCCAGCACAAAAATCGGAATTTTATGGTGCCGGGCCAGGGTAACGGCTTCGACCAACTCGGCCACGCTTTCAACCGCCAGCCAGACATCGGCCGGACCGCCCAGCCGGAGGGTCGTATGCCCGGAGAGAGGTTCGTTACAACGCCCTCTAGGGCCAAAAGTGGCCGACAGGGCCGCCAAAAACGGCTCGAGAGTTAACGATACGGTCATGATGCCTTAAACTTTTTCAAAACCCGCTCGCCAATCCGGTAGCCATCACCTGCCCCGATGGTAAACAACACATCACCAGGCGAGAGGTGAGCCGCCAGGTAATCGGCCGCCTCACCCAGCGGACCAATATAGCGGGCATCAGGATGTGTCATTCGCTCAACAATATCTTTGCTGTTGACCAGGCCCTCGTCGGTTTCCCGGGAGGCAAAGATATCGACCATAATGACGTGATCGGCCTCATTGAAAGCACCAGCAAAATCATCCAGTAGGGCCATCGTCCGGCTGAAAGTATGGGGCTGAAAAGCAACCCAAAGAGGACGATTCCCAAAACGGGCCCGGGCAGCGGCCAGGGTAGCTTTGATGGCCGTCGGATGATGCCCATAATCGTCGATCACCGTAATACCGTTCACCTCTCCCTTCAACTCAAAACGACGCCCCACACCCTTGAATTGGCTCAAAATCTCGGCGGCTTGGGCTAATTCAATCTGCCGGTGATAGGCAATGATCAGGACAGCCAGGGCGTTGTAAACATTATGCCGGCCCGGGATCGCCAGCGAAACGGTGAGGTGAGGCAAAACAGCATTTTGTCCTACCCTGGCC
>DAOUMU010000023.1:0-6338 GCA_034409055.1 Anaerolineae bacterium | reverse complement strand
AGACAACCTAAACATTGGACGAATGGCAAAATGTCTGACATTGGAAACCTCGTTGCATATCAATTTGATTTCTCATAATATGCAACATTTTCCTTCTTTTGTCAGGTTATTTTGGCGAAGGTATTGTCAATAACAGTGTATTCTTTGAATTGTTTAGCACGGTCTAACGACAAGAAAAACAACCCTTCTTCATCAATCGTGGCTTCCCCCAGAGCAGAGATGTTAAATACAGGAATACCTTCATCAGAGAAGTACTCAGATTTCATAGAACTTCCAAATGGTCCTGTCTTTAGAATCGGCCCCTTGTTACTTTCAAAGTGTTCAATCGAAACAACTTTTGTGTTTTCTGAAAAATCCAGTAGTTTTCTCGTAGTAGCGTCTCTGGCTACTTCAGTTGCATTCAGAAGTGAAAAATACTTTTCCATCGCCTCATCAGCGGCCCACAAAATCTCGGCGATGCGGCGCTGCTCGTCGAGGGGCGGGAGGGGAAATTCGTAGTTGGCCAAATCCCGCCATTTGGTACGAGGGGAGAGCGACCCCGCAGAGGTGCGCAGGGCGTGTTCAAAAAAGCGGTCAGACTGGACGATGAAAGGCAGCAGTTCCGGCAGCAGGCGGTCATTTTTCGGCTCAAAGACCAGAATGTCGCCGGAGCAGATACCGTCAAATTCGGCCACGGCAACTTTTCGCTGGTAAGCCCGGCGCTTGCCAAAAAGCACCTGCCCGTTGGTGAACTTACGGGTAAAGCTCGTGCCCTCGGCAATCAGGCCCCAGCGCTTGATGTGCAGGGACTCAGGATCGAGATGGTCCAGGCCAATGTAGCGTTCAAGGCCGTTTTCCAGCGGGTTGTGTTCGTTTTTGTTGACGTTACGGACAACGTCCCCGAATTTGACAGTGGAGTAGGTGTTGGTCACGTTTCATCCCATTTGTAGCCATATTGGGTCAGCCGGTTACGGGCCACGTCTCGCTCCGCATCGGTAAATAGGGGAGCAAACTTTGGGTTTAGCACTTGCGCTTCCATAGAGATGTCAAGCCTGCCACACTCCCATAACTTGTTCAAACCGATGGAAGATGTCTCTTTACTTAATAAACGGCGGGCTGTCTCCAGGCCCCCATGCTTAAGTACCATCTGGTAAAATCGGGAGGCATTGTAATGACAGAGCTGTTTGGCATTTTCATATACGTCAAGCATCGCTTGATGGAATTGAGCTTTGAGAGAGTCTATGTCGGCCTCTTTAACCAGTTGCTGCCGGATTTGGCTGACGAGGGTATCCAGATCCATTTCTGTAAGCCAGCTTTCGCGTTCGGAGGTATAGTCTCCGTAACCTGTTTCAAACTGTTGCAAAAAACGGACCATCCCCACCGGCCCTAATCGTTCCAGCAGGGCTTCCAGACCTATTCGCCGGATTTCGTCTAAAGGTGTAGTTGCGGTAATCATTGCATCCCCTCTAAAGTTTTAAACAGCGTCCGCATTGACTCTCGTAGCTGCTCAGAGCTGCTGCGCCATTCTGAAGTTGTGGCGGCAAGTGATTTTTCCGGTGCGTTACTATCATTGTAGCCATTAGCGGACTGGACGTAAAGCGGGATACTCAAATTACCGTGATGAGCTTCAATCTCAGCCAACGTCACCACTCTGGCAAAATCATCTACATCGGCAAAGGCGTGGTAGGCATTAACAATCTTCTCGATGTGATCATCTTCCAGAAAAGATTGCGCCCGCTCGCGGGTCACTTCGTTAACGGCGTTGATGAACAGAATCTTGCCCCGGCGCTCCGGCGGCTTGTTCATATGGCAGATGATGACGCAGGCTTCCATCGGGGAGTTGTAAAAGAGGTTCGGCCCCAGTCCTAACACGCCCTCAATGATATCAGCTTTGACCAGCTTCTCCCGCATGTCTGCTTCTTCATCCCGAAACAGCACCCCATGAGGAAAAAGAATGGCGCAGCGCCCACGCCGCGGGCCGAGGCTTTTGATGATGTGCTGGAAAAAGGCATAGTCAGCCCGGCCCTGGGGCGGCACGCCGTATAGGTTACGGCCGTAAGGGTCTTTCTCCCAGGCGGCCCGATGCCACTGCTTGATAGAATAGGGCGGGTTGGCCAGAATCACGTCGAAGGTTTGCAACCGGTCGCCCTGGATAAAGAGTGGGTTGGCCAGGGTATCGCCGCGCCGGACGTCAAAATCTTCGATGCCGTGCAAAAAGAGATTCATGCGGGCAATACTGGAGGTCATCAGGTTGCGCTCCTGGCCATACAGCCTGACCGTGCGGTACTCCTGGCCTTGCCGCCGTAGCTCGGTGACCGCCTGTAAAAGCATCCCGCCGGAGCCGCAGGTGGGGTCGTAAATGCTTTCGCCGGGTTGGGGGTGTAGCATGCGGGTCATCAATCGAACGACGGTGCGATTGGTGTAAAATTCGGCGGCGGTGTGGCCGCTGTCGTCGGCAAACTTTTTGATCAGGTACTCGTAGGCTACGCCCAGTTCATCCTCAGGCACGTTGGCGATGGACAGGGTCAGGGTGGAAAAGTGCTCAATCAGATCGCGCAGTAAAGGATCGGGCAGGCGGTTTTTGTTGGTCCAGGCTGCGTCGCCAAAGATGCCGGTCAGCCGGTCGGGGTTGGCCTGCTCGATGGCCTGCATCGCCTCCTGAATCGCTTTGCCCACGTTTTTGGCCTGGCTGCGCACGTCGCGCCAGTGGGCCCCGTTGGGAATCTGAAAGCGGTAATTTTCGGCAAAGCTGGCGTAGGTTTCATCGCCGCCGGACTCTTCGAGGGCCTGCCGGTATTCTTCGTCGTGTACATCACACAGCCGTTTGAAGAAAAGCAGGGGGAAGATGTACTGCTTGTAATCCCCGGCGTCAATCAGTCCGCGCAGCAGGGTCGCCGCGCCCCAGAGGTAGGATTCGAGTTGGGCTTGGGTGATGGGGTCATTATTGGTCATTGAATATCTCGTCTACAACCTCAATTAACGGCTGGCGAATAGCCTGCTCAAATTTGATCATAGTTTCCACTGCCCATTGGACTAATTCCTTTAATTTTTCCTCCGGCTCGTCTATCGCTCCTGGGTGAGAAACGGCAATACGTGACTTGCGATTGTCATCGAGACGCTGCCAGATGAGAGGCTTTCCAAATCCGTCCTCAATGATTTCTTTGCGCCCATAAAGACTGTCAAATATTCTTTTATTTAGCACCTGGTCGCCTTTATGAATATCAAGCTGAACTCGTAGCTCTTTATACCGCGTAAAGCTAAACGACAATGTACCGACATGACGGTGGGTGGGCATATCAGCAACCCTTAGATAATGCTTGCCATTCGGTGATCGACGCTCCTTTGCCTGAAAATCCGATTCTTTTTTATCTAGTTCATCCAATAGCATATTGAAAAATTCAATGTAGAGTTTACCTCGTTCCCTAATACGAGAAAATTTAACGCGCTGTTCACTCAGATTTACTGAGGCAACTTTCCAATCTGCACTGAGCCACTGTTGTGACTGAACATGGTTGACGGGGTCGTTAGCCCACCAAGATTTATGTTTATAAGCTGATGCTGGTAACTCACTGTCAATTATTTGCTCAATTCTGTCAAAGGTAAGTTGAAGTGACTCATTCTTATAGGATTGTTCTTGAAGATAAATAGCTAGTTTTGCATAGCGACTTTCATTAGGACCTATATCTCCATCGAACAAGTCAGTCTCATCTTCTGCATCTTTATCAGGTTCTTTATCAGTAGTCTGGATTGGTTGCTGTATCTTATCCATGATGGTATCGTGGTGACGAGTTAGCCAATCCACACAAGACTGGAGTTGACTGCGCTCCCTTGTACAGATTTCATCGCGGAAATGGGCTAATTTATTTCTGATCTTGCGTACCTTATCCAGCAACTTTCTGATGGAATGGGGCTGTAAGGTAAATGTTGGTTTATAAAAATCCCAACAACTTTCGTTGAGGAAAAGCTCAATATACTCATATAAATTGAGTTCATCGAACTTTTTTGTTTCACCATTTCGGTGTTTAAATTTTATTGTTTGTGCTAATTCATCATTATCAATTGTTCCAGTTTGATCAGTAAAACTTACCTCGATGAGATTGCGGATCATCATTTCAATATCGGCTACGAGCATCAGATCTTCAGCCCGTTGCCGAAAATATT
Source organism: Anaerolineae bacterium (assembly GCA_034409055.1). Classification (GTDB taxonomy): domain Bacteria; phylum Chloroflexota; class Anaerolineae; order 4572-78; family J111; genus DAOUMU01. Next base: position 2,198 of record DAOUMU010000023.1, on the reverse strand, counting down.
CTGCCGAGTCATAATCGGTAACGATACCGACTAATTTCCCATCACCGTCTATCACCAAAACGGCATAAGTTGTTTGTAGATTGTTGAGTAAATCAAATAGGTCATCCTCGGGTCGATAGCTATATACCTTGTCAATTGCATCATTGACAACTAATTCATCTAATGTAAGGTCGAAGTTGTTGAGTGCTTTTAGGATAGACTCATTTGTAATGATACCGAGGGGTTTGTATTCGTTATCTACGACCGGAAGTTGGCTATAATCGTGTTCGATCATAAGATCGAGTGCATTTTGCACTTTATCATCTGGCCGAACGACAGTTAGCTTTGATTGCCCGTCAATGAGATTCCGAATAGGATATGGCATAATTTACTCCATTAATTGAGCATCACGTAACAAATCTTTTAACTTATTTTCGGCAGTATAAGCTTCTTCTAACGCTCGTTTGAGACTTTGTATAGCTTCTTCAACGGTAACTGTATCCTCCTCAATGACCGGTTCGACATAGCGCGGAATGTTCAAGTTCCAGTCATTGTCGGCAATTTCATCAAGCCTCGCCAGGTGAACGGTACCTTCAACATCTTTGAACTCTCGATACCAGGTTAGAGTCTGCTCTCGATGTTCCGGCTCCAGAGTATTTTGATTGCGACCACTTTTATACAGTTCCGAGGCATCTACCATCAAGACTTTGCCCTGACGGTCAGGCTGTTTGCGCTGGCGGAAGATCAGGATACTGGCGGCCAGGCCGGTGCCGTAGAAAAGATTCGGCCCCAGGCCGATCACGGCTTCCAGCTTATCCATTTGTAGAATCTTCTGGCGGATTTTTCCTTCCGCGCCCATGCGGAAGAGCGCGCCGTGGGGCAGCACAACGGCCATGCGGCCCGTGCCCACGGCCATTGACTTGATCATATGTTGTACCCAGGCAAAATCGGCGCTGTTATCGGTGGGCAGGCCGGCAAAGTTGCGACCAAAGGGATCGTTCTCCCAAATCTCCCGGCCCCACTTTTTCAGCGAGAAGGGTGGATTGGCAATAACACAATCAAAGCTGGCCAGGCTGTCTCCTTCAAAAAAAGCAGGGTTGCGCAGCGTGTCACCCCGGACAATCTGGAAATCTTCAACGCCGTGCAGAAATAGATTGATGCGGGCAATACTGGAAGTGGTCAGGTTTTTCTCCTGGCCAAAGAGCTTGCCGTACAGCAACTGCACCCGTCCGCCGGTACGTTGGACGTGGTGGACCGCTTCCAGCAGCATACCACCCGTGCCGCAGGCCGGATCGCAAATGGTTTCTCCTTCTTGGGGATCAAGGATGTCAATCATCAGCCGGACCACGCTGCGTGGCGTATAGAACTCGCCGGCTTTTTTATTGGTCTGGTCGGCAAATTTTTTGATGAGATATTCGTAAGCCTGGCCCAAGATGTCGGCCTCTACATCCTGGTTACCCAGGCGCAGCCGGGAGAAGTGGTCTATCAAATCGCGCAGCAAGGCATCGGAGAGCCGGTCTTTGTTGCCCCACTGGGCATCGCCAAAAATGTCGTAGAGCTTATCGGGGTTGGCCTTTTCGATCTCACGGAAGGCCCGCTGTAATGCCTGGCCAACATTCCTGGTTACAGCTCGTACATCTTTCCAATGACAGCCATCCGGGATTTGAAAACGATAGTTCTCGGCAAAGGAGGCATACTCTAAATCACCGCCGGATTCCTCCATTGCTTGATGAAACTCCTCATCGTGAACGTCAGAGATGCGTTTGAAGAAGAGTAGTGGGAAAATATAGGTTTTGAAATCCGCGGCGTCCACTGGCCCGCGTAAAATATTGGCTGCTTCCCAAAGGTGGTTTTCGAGGGTTGAAAGGTCCATTGTTGTACTTAGCTCAAGTTTATGGTCACGTTCGTGAATGTAAAAAGGTAGTTGTTTCCCGTTAGCCATACTCTGCCTAATCCCATCAAAACTGAACAATTATATCAGTTTGTAGTAGTCAACAACATTCTGAACAGTTTATGCTCGGTCTGGATTGCCAAATCCAGGCCATAATGGGGCACAGTTGCCGGATTTGGCAATCCGGCAGGAGCGGTTAAGCAAACCCGACGCTAAAGCATCGGGCTGAGAGAGCAACCCACAGGGCAATGAGGACGCTAAAGCGCCCTAAAACAGCCGGTTTTTTGAGCATTTTAGCCCGTCAGGGCTTTGCTCTTTTAGCGCGACG
>DAOUMU010000022.1:0-56378 GCA_034409055.1 Anaerolineae bacterium | reverse complement strand
TCAGTTCGATGGGATGGCCGAGGAGTTCGCCTCGTTCCTGGATGGCCACTTCGACGCCGGTCTGGGAGTCGATGCCCAGGGTTTCATTGGGACCGGAGATGACCAGGGCGGTGGCGATCTTGATGGGATCGTCGGGAGCCACGGTCACGCAGCCCAAGGGATCGTCACAGCCTGAAACGACTTCCATCTCTCCTCCGGCTTCGGCTTCGCCGGGACCGGAAATGGTGGTCAGATCAACCCCATCAAACCATTTCTTGGAAAGTTCACTCAAGGTACCGTCGGCATGCATCCCGTCGATGATCTCAGCCACTTTGTCCCGCAAACTGGCGCTATCGAGGGGACTGTTCTTATCAAAAGAAGCTGCCAGGTTTTCGACGAAAACCGGTTCGCCAACCTTGACCACCTCAATCCCACTGCCAATGGCTTCGTCAACCACGGTGCCGGACGTCAAGAAAATGTCGAACTCTTCCCGACCGGCCTGGATGGCCTGGGCACATTCAGCATCGGTTGACAGAGGCACCACGGTCACCCCTTCCGGCGGGGGGACTCGAATGTGCTCGACCGGGATACCGACGTCTTCACCGTTCAGATAAGTCTCATAGGTGGTCGCCGTCCCGACACAAACCGCTTTTCCGGCCACATCCTCCAGGCTCTCAATGCCGGCTCCGGCTCGAGCGGCAAACTGAGCCGGGGTGAAGTAGTAGCCGGTGGAGAAGTATAAGACTTCGGCCCGGGGCTTGGTAATGGTCATGGAGCCCACGCTCATGTCCCACTGACCGCCCCAGTTACCGGCGGTAATCGAGTCCCATTCCGGGGTGACAAATTCAATCTCTACGCCCAGCCGGGTGGCAATTTCGGTAGCCACATCGATGTCAAAACCTTCAAAGGTACCATCGGGTTTCAACAGCGATTGGGGCGCATAGTTGGGGTCGGTTGACACGCGGACAACGCCATTGGCTAAGACCTGAGCCAGTAGGTCTTGAGCTTCGGCCGGTGCTTCTTCGACCTCTTCCTCCATCGCCTCTTCCTCGGCCGGTGCTTCCTCCTCGGCTGGTGCTGCTTCTTCAGCCGGTGCCTCTTCTTCGGCCGGAGCCGGTTCGGGTGCTGCTGGCTCTGGAGCTCCACCACAAGCAACGACAAGGGTGGATACTAACAGAATGGTTAAAAACAGAAATAGGTTTTTCTTGTTTAACATGACAAATCTCCTCCCGATAAAATACAAACTATTTCAATTAAATATTAGGTGTGACTACTCATAGACGGATCATTTATCCGACAAGAGCAGGATTGCACGACTTTTTTTGAAGCGTATCACCCCCTTTCCTGAGATGAGGTGTGAAGCGTGAAACTTGGTGCAACTCTATAAAGTTGCTTGGTCCCATTTACATTGTGGAAGAGAATCAGTAGTAAACGGATTGGTGGACGGAATGGACTTTTTCTCTACATCCACCCAATCCTGAAGATCGGTATCTTATTGGTAGCCAGAGGGAGTGTATAGTATTGCCCGGCAAGATTTGCGTCATCCGCGAAAATTATGGCCGCGTGAACCCACAGGGCAGGTGACGTATTGCGTGTTGCCTGAAATGATTTTTACGTATCATCTCAATAATTCGGGGTGACGTAAGACAAACTTAAGTTTGTCCTACAAAACCCCCTACTTTTTGAGAAGATACAATTTTTACGCTCTACGCTTCCCGCTCTACGCTTAACGCATTTATTGCGGCTTTGCTCCGCTATGCTTTCCGCTCCACGCGCTACGCTCGACGCTTTTAGTGGCAGCTTGACTGCGTCTACGTTTCACGCTTCACGTTTTATCGTCCCGAAGCATACAATCTTACGAGACGACTTTTCAATCTGTGAAAACCATTGTTTTTATGAGGTGGGAGTATAACATGACCTTGGTCAAGCGTCAAAAGCAAGCCTGGGCAGGGGGCATCGTAGGACGAACTTATGAAGGTTAAAAAAATTAATTGGGGTAGGCCGGGCATCCCCATGCCCGGCATCTATTCACCCCTATTCCTCAAGCGGTGGGGCTTGGCTGAAATCCTGTCCATACCAACGCACATAAACTTCGGCCAAGGTTCCCCGTCGTTGCAGTCGCTCTAAAATTTTGTTGATCTCCAGTAAAAGCCGGTCTACCTTCAATTCATCCTGGGGCACGGTAGCCACGGCCAGGGGTTGGAAGCCGGCATTGATGACTTTAACCGACAGGTCACTTTTGACCGCTTCTTGAAAGATGGGGGCTGGGCCAAAAATGGCTTCTATGGGGGGAGCTTCACTGCTTTCCGGCTGTTCCAATTGGCGGATGGCTTTTAATAAATTACTGAGCGCAACCGCTTGAACGTCAGCCGGCATTTGAGTCAAAAGCGGTTGTCCGTGAACAGTCAGCGATTGACCGTCTGGGGCTAAAAGATGCTGGTAGGCACTGTGTTCCAATACCCCCACCGTTCGACCTGATAAGTCACTGATTGTCTGAATATGATTTTCAGCAGCAGGAATTAAGATACCCATCGGCATATAAGCATACGGTTCTGAAAAAGCCAAAATCTCTTGGGCCGACTGGGGAGGCGTGGCCGGTGGCTGATCAAAGGGTACCAGAGAAGCTATAGCGATGTCCCATTCACCCCGCCAATCACCACTGGCGATGACAGGCGGATAGGCTTCCACCAATTCCAGATCAAGCCCCAATCCTTCTGCCAGCAAATGGGCAAGGTCAACCTCAAAGCCGTTGAGTGCCCCACCGGTAACGGCGTTGGAGAAGCCTCTAAAGGCCGGCGGGGAGTATGAGGCTTCGGGCCAAACGCGAATGCCGACCCGGATGACTCCGGCGGCCAGGAGATGATCGATTAAATCTGAACCGTCGCCGGGTTGGATGGGGGGAAATAGAACGGGAGTGGGTTGGCCGGTTGGTTGGTCAGTTAGTTGGCCGGTTGGTTCACGGGCTGGTTGGCATTGGGCCGCAATAAAAAGTGTAAAGAGGATGATTAAGAGGAATTTTGGGCTAAATGCAGATTTAACCATCTTGGCGCCAGCAAAAGCAAAAAAACGCCCGACTTCAAACAGACCGGGCGTTCTGCAAAGTTTAAAGTATTTCGACCTGTGCAATTAGGTTCTGTTGACATTTGTCCAAGAATGTCATTCCGAGGAGCGCAGCGACGAGGAATCTCCGGTAACGAGGACAAATTCAAGGCGAAATAGGAGATTCTTCGCTCCTTTTGGTCGCTCACGCCAGGCGTGACATAATCCGAAATGTCAACACGCCCTAGTTTCTGTTGTAAAACGTAGCCAGGGCATCCCTATGCCCGCCATAGACGCATTGTACAGGTTGAAAACAGCTTTACAAATTGAAGCCTGTTGTTGTGAGGAATCTAGATATTACGTATTCCGTGTTGCGTACTTAGACTAATCACGGAATACGTAATACATAATGCATACTTTGTTCGCAAAGACAAGCGACAAATTGTAAACAAAAACTCGTAACTAACAAACCAACATCAAGAAACCCGGTTTTTGTTGAGTTTGCCTACAATGTTGCCTACAAATCGTTCATTGCCCGAGATGCGAAATGATCGAAAAACCGGGTTTCTACACTGGCAAGCGTGGTTACAAAAATCCTCTGCTTTATGAACTATGCCAGAGAATTCAGTCTTCTATTGAACATCACGGACGCAGCGGAAGCCGATGTCGTCGTTGGCACTGGTGCCGGGAGGCCCCGCATTCCGGTTGTAGGTGGTTACCAGTTCACCATCTTCACCGTCGAACCAGCCGCCGCCTCGATTCACCCGGTTTTCTTCGCCAAAGAAGGGATCAGCGTCAGCAGCAGCCCCCTCGTAGGGCAGGAAGTAATCGGCCGTCCACTCGCGCACGTTGCCGGCCATATCGTACACCCCGTAGGGGCTGGCCCCTTGTTCAAAAGAGCCGACCGGGAAGGTGCTACGTAGACCGGTTTCGTAGAAGTTACCGAACTGGTCGACTACATCAGCCCCGGGATAATCGTTCCCCCATGGATAGAGGCGACCATCCTCCCCTCGGGCAGCTTTTTCCCACTCAGCTTCAGTGGGTAGGCGCTTGCCGGCCCATTCGCAATAAGCCTTGGCGTCGTCCCAGGTTACGTAGACAACCGGGTGGTTACCTTTGCCCTCGGCCGCATCGCGCCAATTTTTGGAGCTGTTTTCTTCGGCGTAGGTTACGTACCCTGTCACCTCAACAAAGCGAGCAAATTCATCGTTGGTTACCTCAAACCGGTCAATTTCATAGGCCGGCAGGTCAACCGTATGAGCTGGGCCATTTTTAGGCTTGCTGCCATCCTGGCCAATGGTGAAGGAACCAGCCGGGATCAGGGCCATGTCATCAAAAAGCGGACCTAAAACCTCAGGTTCGGCTTCCACCTCAGCTTCAGCTTCGGCTTCAGCTTCAGGCTCAGTTGTGGCTTCAGCCTCGACCTCGGCTTCGGCTTCAGCTTCCGGCTCGGGCTCCTCGGCTGACTCAATTGGCGCTACGGTAGGTGTGGACCTGGGAGTGGGCGTCGAGGGGGCTGGTTTGGGTGTCGGCGTGGCCAGCACGACCGGGGTGGGGGTGGCGGCTGCTTCCTGGGCCGCACCTTCGCCAGCACCAGTTTCAGCGCCACCACCAGCACCTTCTTCAGGTGGACCACAAGCTACCAAAAACATGGCTAACAAAAGCAGGGTGACTACAAAAATTAATCTTTTCATTCTTCTTTGTCTCCTCCAGTTAGGCTAATTATATTCTTCACTAAGCACGCAGTATAGCAAACCTCTAGACCGATGTCAAAATAATTCGTGAACCTTCATCGAGGTAAAAAATGTGATTTGCCCGTCCTCAATACGAACGACAGGGACCGGTTTGATCGGGTTATGCTGACCATCAAAAGCGATTTGGCCGGTCACGCCCCTAAACGTTTCCTGCTCCAGAGATTTAACCACGGCCATGGTCTCAAATGTGCCGGCCTGTTCGATGGCTGTCATCAGCATCATAGCGGCATCATATCCCAAAGCCGCCAATGTGTTTGGCTCAACAGCATAGGTGGCTTGATAGACTTCGGTCCAACTTTGGACAATCGGACGCGGCTCCTCTGATACGAAGTGTGTTGTAAAATAACTACCGGTTGTAGCGGCTAAATCAAGCTCGGTTGACTGCCAGCGATCACTGCCAAGTAGAATTGGACGGGTTCCAGAAGCGTCTGCGGAACTCGATCGATCCAATTCCTTTAATTGACTGGCCACTCGATTGACCACAGAAACAGGGGCCGGTAGATAAATCAGTTCCGCTCCTGCCCTGCGTATAGCCATTAATCTCTCTTTGAAATCGGTCTCGCCAGGCGTGTAGCTGGCCCGGTAAACAATTTCCCCGCCCTGAATTGAGAACTGTTTGGCAAAAGCATCGCTCAGGGCCGTGGCGTAATCATCGCCGGGATGAGAGAAAAGCGCGGCTTTATCGGTTTTTAAGCGCTCATAAGCAAAGCGAGCTGCCGCCTGCCCTTGTAAAGGATAGGTATAACTCGCTCTAAAAATGGTGGACCGGGTTTGCCCCTGGTGGTTGACCGTGACCAGAGGATGGGTGGCCGTAGGCGAAATCATCACCACCTTTTCCGACTCGGCCAGTTGGGCCGCGGCAATGGCTGCCTCAGAACAGAGAGGGCCAATGATAAAGGTCAGACCGTCGTCAAGGGCTTGTTGGATGGCCTGGCCGGCGCTATCAAATTGGCACTCCGTGTTGTAAACGGCCCCCTCAATATGGTGCCCCAGTAATCCCCCCTGTTCGTTCCAGGCATCAAAGGCCATTATGCTGCCGTTACGCATCATGCGGCCAAAAGTGGCCATATCGCCTTCAGCCGGGGCAAGTAAAGCAATCCGGACCACTGGCCTGGTGGGAGGCGTCGGCAAGACCGGGGTTGGCGGCGTGTTACATTGTGCGGCCAAGATAATTAAGGTTAAAATGGGTAACAGCCATCCCACCGGTCTGCTGTTTAAAGTTTGTTTGGAAAAAACCATTGATCTGCTCCCAAAAGCGCCCTCAGATACCCTACAAAACCTGTCTATTATAACTGTACACCTGTTAGAGTCAATGCTTGCCAATAAAGTAAGCAATAAGTATAATCCCCTTGTGACAATATAAAATCTGGAGTCAACCTGTGCCTGTCTCAAAGAAAAGAAAGAAAAGAAAGCGAAGTAGTCTGCCTCCGGCAAAAGCAGCGGTCGCTCCCAAAAAGAAGATCACCAAGCAGCAAATTTTGATCTATATCATTAGTGGCGTCATGATTCTTAGTTTGGCCATTGGCTTTATAGCTAGCGGTCGGAGCCGTGTTAGTAGGCAACCAACGCCCGTGCCACAGGGTAATAACCTTCTGCTCGAAACGCCAGCGCCTGGCGATGACCAGAGCGACCAGGCGGAGGATAACGCCGCGCCTGAGGCAACCGAAGAAAACTAAATTCAGTCTCACTTCATACTCCTTCGATCGCCCCAGCGGCTTTGGGTTCAAAGCCTTTTGGCCACTTTGTGTACTGGTTATACCTGGCTTGGAGCCAATCGGTCCCGTGCAGGTCGGCCCTGCGCAGGTCGGCCTCGCGCAGGTCGGCCCCGCGCAGGTCGGCCCCACGCAGGTCGGCCCCACGCAGGTCGGCCACGCGCAGGTCGGCCCTGCGCAGGTCGGCTTCCAACAGGAAGGCCCTACCCAATTTGGCCCTGCTCAGATCGGCCCCGATCAGACTGACCAGACTCAAGATGGCCCTGCGCAGGTCGGCCTCGCGCAGGTCGGCCTCGTTCAGGTTGGCCCCGCCCAGGTTGGCCCCGCGCAGGTCGGCCTCTTTCAGGTTGACCCCAAACAGGTTGGCCTCGCCCAGGTTGGCCTCACCCAGGTTGGCCTTGGTCAGGTTGGCTCTGCTCAGGTTGGCCTCTTTCAGGTTGGCCCCGCCCAGGTTGGCTTTACTTAAGTTGGCTTCTCCCAGATCAGCTTGAAAGAGATTGGCTTTGCCGAGTTCAGTGTTACTCAGGTTAGCCAGGCGCAGGTTAGCTTCACCCAAGTTGGCCAGAGGCAGCCTGGCCTGGCTTAGATTGGCCACACTCAGATTGGCCCCAGCGAGGTCACAAGCCCCTAAGTCAGCGCCACTTAAATCAAAACGAGACAAACTCACGCTCCGGTCATCTTCGGCCCAGTGGAGGGCGATTTGGTATTGTCTCTCCTTGGAGGATACGCCAGTCTCTCCCAACGCCTCCAGATTAGCTTTCAGTTCTGCCAGCTTTGCTTTTGTGTCCTCAATTTCGTTCAAAACCTGGGGCGGGGTGTCTATCCCCAGCCGGGCTTGCTGCTCTTTGAGCCTTTGTAAACGGCGGTTCCATTCTACTATTTCTTTCTGGAGATCCTCTCTTTGTGACATATTAATTCACCTTGGCGGCCACAATAGTTTTCTGCCGTCTCGCCTACCACCAACCAAAAAAGCGCCACCCAATTGACCAGGCAACGCTTTTCCCCTACAACCACTCCGGCCGGGTGCCCATCTCACCTGATCCGGCCAAAGCCCCACCGCAACCGGGGCTTTTCCATTTGATTTAGTATATCACAATCCTCCCCCCGCTGACAACCCCCTCCTGCATCAAGGATGCATTTCAGTTCTGGGGCAGGATTGAAACATTGAATGACTGCTGAAAATGAAATCACTGAAATTGGTAAAATTCATTTTCAGCATAACATAAAGTAAGCACCTTGACAATTGCAAAGATGGGCAGATAGGGCGTCTGAACGGTGCCCACCCTCGTCTGGAGGGGGGATGGTTGGGTCGGATAAACGGCCCTCGTTCCTACAATTCCTTCCTTCTGAACGAGAAGGAGTAGAGAAATTCCTGTTGTGTCTCCATCTTGGTCGACGAGACGCACCGTAGGCGCACTATCCCCTGGGTTCGGTAATCCAAACTGTGCCCAGATCAAGGTTTGGATATCAGTCGGGGTATCGAACCAGAAAATCTGGTAGCCGGAGGGGGTATGAAGGATGGTCAAGCAATGTCCTCCCAGGGCTGTCAGGAGTTGGTCGGTAGTGGTCAAACCGGCCTGGAGCAGAGCCGGATTGGCCTGACAGTCTCGCTCGATGAGCGTGTAGACCATCAGGGCCAGGACGCAAACCAAACAGAGGGGGATGATGACCTCGTCCCGATGGGCATAAATGGGACGAATGGGCAGGTCGCTCTTGAGATTGCGCATGCGTCGTTCGATGTGGCGGTGGTTCTTGTAGATGCTGACCATCCAGTCCAGATAGTCGAGGGGGGATTGTTCAGGTTCGGGGGGCTGATTGGTGACCAGCATCCAGCGGCCATCCAGTTGGGCGGCCTGGGCGATTTGTTGGGACGAAGTTGATAGGTCAGTTTCATCACCTCCTCTGGCTGGCTGAAGGTCACCTTGACAAAGTCCCGCACGTCCTTGAATTCGGCGGCCAGGTCGGCCAGTTTTCCGGCCACCCAATCGGGATCGCCATAGTAGCGCCCCTTGTTGAGACGCTCTTGCACCCAGTCCAACTGGCTCTGATAGAGTTGGATACGCTTCTGACGGCTAGCGGCATCCCTTTCCTGACGCTCGGGGTCCACGCTTGGCGTGATGACGGCTCGCATCCAGAAATGGACGGGGCGAGTTTTGGGAGCCTTTCCCCGGATGCCTCGTTTCTTGCGCCAGTGAGCCATTCGCTGGTATGCTTTCGGGGAGAGTTTTTCTTTGAGCTTGAAGTAAGACCGCCTCGCCGTCAGCAGTGGCGCTCAAACCCAGGTTGAGTTGAGGTTTATCGGGACGATGGTCGCGAGAGTAGCCATAATCGACCCAGGGCGCTCCCTTCATAGTCGCCGTAGAACAGAATGGAGGTCAGGTCGTAATGCACCGTCTCCATTTATAGTAATTTCTCGATCAAATCCTTATGTGGCGACGGAATTACCACAAAGGAATCGATGACACCTTCATCTTTTAGCTTCTCGACGGCGCTATTGACCCCGCTGCGCACCGAACTCACTTCGCCGGTAAAGACCACAAAGGCCTTACCGCCCAGAGCAAAAGGCAATCGGATTTCGATCAAATCTACCGGCGCGGCCTTGACCGCCACGTCGGCTGCTACAATGGAAGCCGCCAGCGAGAAGGTCTCGATCACCCCCACGGCGCGCACGGTCTCAATCTCGGTCGTAGCCGTCAGCGCTGGAAAAATGCTGGGATGGACGTTGGGCAGCACAAAAGTATCCACCACCACCTCCGGCGCCACTTCTTGCCCGGCCTCGATGGCGCTGCGCACTTGGCTGATCGCCCCGGCAATCAGAATAATATACTTACCCGGACAGACCACGTGGGCCCGCAACAACTCCACGTTAGCCTGTTTCAACATCGTATCGGTTGTTTTCATACCGCGGGCAATGCTCCGCAGCTCAATCAGGCCAATGGCTCGTTTAGGGGTTTCAGCTCTTTTGATCATCTTAGGTTGCCTCTATCACTATCGCATCTGTTGTCACTTCACGGACGGTCCCATCGATACTGGCATGGATCGGCGCGCCTAAAGCGCCTGGCGAGATCTGACCAACCACCTCTCCGGCCGACACCTTATCTCCCACCTCGACGACAGATTGTGCTGGCGCCCCGATATGCTGGCTCAACTTCAGCTTGACCTGCTTAAAGGTGGCCGAGACCTCTGTCAATGGCGCCGGCACGTCGTACCGGCTCAGCCCCAACCGACTCACCAACCGTTTCATCGGCACCCGCCGAAAATCTCGGTACGGATTAATTTCCGTTTGCCGGTGGTAGGGATTTTTTAGCCCCCCTTTGAGCAGGTCGTGCTTGACCGCAATGGCGATATCACCTGGAGACAGATGGACCGGACAGGCGTAGTTGCAGGTGCGACATTCGCAGCAGAGCATCGCCCCGGCCATCTGGGCGTCGGTCAAGGGAATACCGGAGGCCAAGAGCAAGATCAGCTTATGGGGTTGAATGGCATGTCCCTGGGCGTGGCGGGGGCAGTAATCGGTGCACATATAACATTGGTCGCAGGCTGAGATCGCTCGTAACTCGAACTGGCTGCGAGGCTGCCGCCGCTGAGCGCTGAGTTGGTGGTCGTAAGGCAGCACCAGCAGCAGCTTGGTCCGCTTGGTGACCGGTTCATCCAAGTCACCAACGACGTGGCCCATCATTGCCCCACCTTCCAGAATGAATGGATCGGGAGTCAGGCTGTCGCCGGCCAAATCGATGACTTCTCGCAAAGTGATACCGATGGGTACTTTAACCGTCATAGGCCGGGGCACCTCACCGATCACGGTGATATACTTCTCTGTAACCGGTTTGTCTTGCAAGGCAGCATTAACATTGTAAAGAGTCTCGATATTCTGGACCACCGCTCCAACATTAAGAGGAATACCACCTTCCGGCACTACCCGTCCCAAAACGTCGTACACCAGCACGTGCTCATCTCCGGCAGGATAGAAGTTGCCAAGTTCAAAGATCGTGATGTCGTCACTGCCGCCTATGGCCTGCTGCAAAGCGCTGATGGCTTCAGTATACTTCTTCTTGACCCCAAGTACGCCCCGGCTCGCCCCGGTCGATTGCATGACGGCCCGCAAGCCGACCACGACCTTCGGCGCGTGATTGATCATTAATTCCTGATCGACGTGAGACAGCGGCTCACACTCGGCCCCGTTGGCAATGACCACCTCGGCCTCGGCCGCCACCTTAACATGGGTTGGAAATCCCGCGCCCCCGGCCCCGGTCACCCCCGCTTCTCTGACGGCATCTTTGATCTGGGTTGCTTTTTCCACCGAAATCTCCTGGTTAAGGAATGAGAGTTAAATAACTTTCCCATTTGCTGCCGCTGCCAAATCCAGCGGTTTATGGCCCGGATTTGGCAATCCGGACCGAGCGAAATGGGCAAGTTATTTAATCCACGACCCTAACTTACTCGTTGCCTGAATCATTCTTTTTAGCCGATTATGTGTAATTCAAACCTCTTCAGGTGAGTTGAATTTTATACCGAAGAGAAAGCTCCCACCAAAGTACAGCGTCGCACCCTGGTGAATGTGCGGGCCGTAGTCATACCTTCACCGGTCCGACCGGCAATGGTGAAGGTGGTGAAACCTTCCCCGCCAAGGCCGAGACCGGCATAGGACGGCGCATTCTTGACAAAGACGGTCGTGTTAACAGCCTTGCCAAATTCGCTCATGTGGTAGATGTTGGAGGAATGGATAATGGCCGAATGGCGTAAATCGCCTTCCACCTCCACGGCGATATCGACCGCCTCTTCAAAATTACTGACGCGCACCACGCCCAACACCGGCATCATTAGCTCATGACGCACAAAGGGGTGGTCCTTATCGACTTCCACAATAATGGATCGCAGTTGGTCGGTGGCCTCGATGCCCAACTCCCGCAAAATTGCGTTAGCATTTTGGCCGATATATTTTCCGTTGGGGCCGCTGTGGTCTTCCTTCAACAAAATGTTTTCCAAACGGGAGAGATAACCTGGGTCCAAAACTACCGCATCTTCCGCCGCCTTACAGCAGCCCAGCAGAGCATCGGCGATACCGGTCGTAACGATAACCTCTTTCTCAGAGGTACAGGGCATGTTGTTGTCAAAGGAGTGACCGGCAATGATATCTCTGGCTGCTTTCTCTGGATTGGCCGTGTCGTCCACCAAAACCGGCGGATTGCCGGCTGCGGCCCCAATCGCTCGTTTACCGCTGCTCAAAGCCAGATCCACCACCGCGGTTCCGCCAGTCGCGCAGATCAGGGCAATCTTGGGATGTTTCATTAGGTCCTGAACTACTTGCAGGTCAACGGTGTCGGTGGTGACCAGCAGATTGGGTGGTCCGCCTGCGTTCTCAATGGCCTCGTTGAGAAGATCGATACAGGTGATAGAGGTCTGCAGACCGCGGGGATGGGGCGCAAAGTAGACCGTATTTCCGGCGGCCAGCATGCTGATAGCATTATTGATGATGGTGGCTGTCGGATTGGTGGTGGGCGTAATCGCCAGAATCGTCCCAAACGGGGCACATTCCTCGACCGTCAGGCCGTCGTCACCCACGTAGGCCGCACTGGGTAGATCTTCAACACCCGGAGTCTTTTCCGCCACCAACAAATGTTTGAGCACTTTGTCGGAGACGCGGCCCATTTTAGTCTCTTCCACCGCCATTTTGGCCAACCGCTGGGCTTGCTCAATAGCCACCTCACGGATTGCCCGGATCATCGCTTTGCGCTTGGCAATACTGACCTGCCGGTAACAACTCTGCGCCCGCTCAACTGCGGCCAGAGCCTCGTCAGCCGAGGCGAAGATACCCCGCAAGCCACCGACCGGCATCGGAATCCGATCCGCCTCCATTTGATCCAACACCCGGCGGATTATTTCGTCGATCTGGGTGTCCTGTAATTGAATAGTCATACATCCTCCTCACTCAAAAAACCACCCTAACCGGGCCTTCTTGTTGGGGTGCGTCCCAGATTTTAGGAAATTGGGACAAACCAGGGGGGATTCGGGGGGATACACTTCCTTCGGTCGCCGCCGTCCCCCGTGCTTTCCCAAATTTTGGGACGCACCCTCTTGTTGAGATAGATATGCTTCAAAATTCAAAATGCCGCTAGCATCGCCCTGGCTACGTCCAAATCCTGCTCGACCGAACCACCGCTCACACCCACGGCGCCAACGACCGTATCGTTTTTCTGCACCGGCAAACCTCCACCGACGAGGGTCAACTTGGGCATGTTGACTTCGATCCCGTAAAGGGGAGCTCCCGGTTGGGCCAACTTGGCCAGTTCGTGGGTCGACATTCGAATCGTAGCAGCGGTAAATGCCTTGTGCGGAGCCAGGTTAATGCTGACGCCCAACGCGCCGTCCATCCGGCGAGTCTCAATCACATTGCCGCTCTCATCGACCACCGACAATACCATCGGTACCTCAATTTCCCGAGACCGTTTGATGCCTGCATCGATCATCCTATCACAATCAGCTAAAGTAAGCATCATTTTTCCGTTTCTTCCTTCAAAGCTGCTATGAAGATTTGTGTCTGACCCAGACATAGCGTGCAGATTTTCCATGATGATCTGTTCGATTTCTCGCTGCTCGTCTATCCGGGCCATCACGTATAGCAGGTCAGACAGTCGATTCAAATATTTCAATACATTGGGATTGACCTTCTCTTGCCGGGCCAACGAGATGAAACGTCGCTCAGCCCGCCGGACAACCGCCCGGGCCAAATCCAGGGCTGCAGAAGCCAGGGAGCCACCGGGGCGGACAAATTGGCCGGTGGCAATCCGTTCTGCTTCGTAGGCGTCAATCTTCTGCTCCAACCACGCTATCTGGGCCGGCTGTACCCCGACGATGCTTACCTTTTTCTGCCCGGTCAGAGCACCAGCCTCTGCCGGCCGCGTAGCCAATTCGGCCATCACGTTGATTAGCTCGCCCTGCAGTTCGATAATGTTGCGACAAATGTCATCACTCTTGGTGGCCGCGCGAGCCATACCCAGAGCCGAAGTCGCTTCATCCAGCGTGCCGTACACGTCTACACGTGGATCGTCCTTCGGAACGCGACCACCACCCAACAATGACGTTTGACCTGTATCGCCGCCACGGGTATAAATGCTCATTAGCCAATATCCACCGTATCTACAATCCCAACAATGGCCGCATCCACCGGAACCGGGGTTGGGAGGTTAACCCGGGCTGCCCCACCCCGCACAAAAAGGACCGTATCGGTGATACCTGCGCCCAAAGCATCAATCGCCACCAGGCGCTCACCATTCGGTGAATTGCCACCAGGATTCTCAACTTCCAGCACCAGCAATTTGAATCCGACCAGAGCTTCTTCTTTGCGGGTGGCCACTACCGTACCGATTACTTTAGCCAGTTGCATTTATGTCACCTTTCCCTATTAATTCCAACCTCGTACTGGTTTCTACGCTCTGCGTAGGAACCGGTACGAGCCTCAATCAAACACAAGCTGAAGATTGAGTCGCTTGGCCGTATCGTCAGCCAGCGGTGTTAGCCGGCTGCCAGGCGCTAACCGGAGGACAGACCCCGGTTGGAGCATCAGCAGATCGGCTTCAGTCACGAAATTTGTTTTGCCTCTACTGTTGGAAAGCGTCTCTATCGCAGGCGACTTACCGCCCAGCATGAAACTCGGTTGCGGCTTTCGGTCACCGTTTGGCGGTTGGGCAACGGCCCTCGTTAACAATCGCCGCTCAACGGTCACCAGGAAATCTCCCTCACTGACTAACTCGACCCCGTATGAGGCCAAAGTTTTCAAATGATCGGCCAGTTTGGCCCGTAGGGCGGGAGCACCCCCACGGGTAGCCCCAAACACCAGGCCGGCATTCCCATTCGGGTCAGCCCCGTCCTGCACGGCCACGACCGGTTTGCCGGCCAACAGCGAGCCGATCACCAGCGTTGAGATCAAGGAGTCCATCAGACCCAAGGCCAATCGCGCCGCCAGATTCATCGACAAGGTTGGCACCAGCACCAGGTCCGACTGCTTGACCAGGCCCGGCGCATCAACCCAAGTTCCGGGCGGAACAATGTCGTCAGCCCCGGCTTGACGAATGTTGGCCTCGGTAATGATATGGGCCGCAGAGGGGGTCAGGACCACAGTAAGCTTGTGGCTGGAGTCCGCCAGCCGCCGGATAGCCTCTTTTCCAACCACAAAGCCCGTACTGGCCCCACTGAATAGCATCAACACCCGGCGAGGCGAACTGTCAATCGTTTCACCATTCAGCAAAGCCATCACCCTGGCTACAATTTTATCAACTAGTATTTCATCGACCATTTTTATCCTTCACTGATGAATAACGGGCTCACGCCGGAATGATCAATGTGGCCATCTGTCCATTTCGGATGCCGCAGGCATTGGCCTCGTCGGTATCCAGATGAACTTCGGTCCGCCAGCCGGCTTTGACCCGCGCCAGAATGCCGTGCAAGGTGGCGGGGCGAAGGCCATCAATACGCAAATCGAGCAGATCTCCGGCTTTGACGCCAAGCTGGGCGGCCGTATCATCACTCAGGTGGATGTGCCGCCGGGCCAGGAAGGCCCCGCCACCGGCCCCACCGGGTAATGAAACTGTACCCTCAGGCCCAACCAGGGTAACCGGCTGCGTGCCCGGCTCAGAACCGTCGGTCGCCACCGGCAGTTTCAACCCGATAGACACGGCATCGCTTTGGGCTAGCTCTACCTGGGAGAAAGGCCGGGATGGCCCCAGTACCCGCACCTTTTCAATACACCGCTTCCGTCCGACCACCATCACCTGCTCTTTGGCGGCGTAGTAACCTTTTTGAGACAGTTCGTTGTAGACGTGTAAATCATGACCCTTGCCAAACAGAATCTCGATATGCTCCGGGCACAGGTGCACGTGGCGGACCGAGACGCCGATCGAGACCTGCAGCTCTCTGACGCCATTTCGATATTGAAGTTTCGGCGCCCGTTCAAGGCCGTTTCCGTTCGCTTTTTCCGACAGCCGGCGCAACACTTCACGGGTCATCTGCTCGATATTGATCGGGGCATCATTGACTCTAGCTATTGTTTCCACGCTACCATTCCTCCGACTTACTCAGACGGTTTCGGTTCTTCAGACTCGACTGGTGCAGCCGGTGGCTCCTCAGACTTCGGTGGCTCAACCGGTGGTTCCTCGGGTTTTGGTGGCTCAACCGGTTTCGGTTCGGTCTTTTTACGGGAAGGGCGGCGCCGTTTGGGCGCAGGTTTCGGTTTTTGTTCAGGTTGCTCAACCGGTTTAGCCTCCGCTTCAACCGTGGTCGAGATTGCCTCGGCCGGCTTTTCGGCCTTTGCTGTGGTTTTTTTCTGTGGTTCAGATTTCGGCCTGGCTGCTTTCGGCTTCTCCTCCTTGGCTTTCTCCGCGGCCGGACCACGATCGATCTGCTTGATCAGCGTCTCGATCTCATGGTGTGGCCGGGGGATGACGTGGCACGATTTCACCTGACCAATTCGAAAAGCTGCCGTGGTTCCGGCAGACACCGCCGCTTTTACCGCACCCACGTCACCGACAACTTTCACCGTGATCATCCCCTCGCCCTTGGTATATTCATACCCTAAGAGCGTCACATTGGCGGCTTTCACGGCTGCGTCAGCCGCTTCAATCGCAGCGGCCAGGCCAATAGTTTCGATTAATCCTACAGCCTTGGACGTCATTGTATACCTCTCTCTCTAAAAATTCGAGCGACAATTCTCGCAATTGACTTCACCTCGATGTCCCCCAAATCGCTAACAGGCGGATTTGCCGGCTCCGGCGAACTCTGCCGGGCCATAGCTTTGCCCACAATGGCCCTGGCCAGGGCCGCAATTTCAGCCCGATCCAGGTTGCTGCCGGCCGGTCGATTGACCGGACTCTGCTCGACAATCTGTGCCGATCTGCTCCCTTTCGTGGGGAGTGCCCCAGGTTGAGGAGGCTGCCGTTCAGGTTGCTCAAACGGCTGCTCCGCTTCATCATCAAAACGGAACGGCAAGCGGATCACCAGCCGGGCCGCGTTGCTGCCCATTAAACGACAAATATGGGGCGCATTCTCTTTGATTTGAAACGTGAGCACCGGCTGCTCCGGCGGCATATGGGCCTCGTGGAGAATGACCCGGTCCGGCGCCACGACTACCCCGATATCAAACCGGGAGCTCCGAGCAGTGGCATAGGCCGTGGCAATCAAACCGGTTTCAGAAATCTGTACCTGGCGGCAGGGGACGCCCTCTTCTTCGGCTCCAATTTCTACCCACCGGTACAGCGCCGGATCGACCCCACCGGCCAGGCTAACATGGATACAGGGGCGATCCCTGTTTTGATCAGCCATACCCCTAGCCAGCCTTCTGCCCTTCAAAATAGCTCAGGATTAGCCCGGTCGCTACCGCGTTGACCGGTCCGAGTTTACCCCGGATATTGGCCGTACCGACCACGATGCCGTAACCGGCCAACTCCTCCATCAACATTTGTGATATCTCAAAATCCTGTCCAGAGCCACCGACAATAGCTACAAAATCTATCAAGCGAATGTTACCTGCCGGGGCCACACAACTGAGGGCCCGCAGACTGTTACGCAGAAAGACCCTGCGCTTCGCCTCCCGGCGCACGCTGCGGATGCGATCAACCGTATGGTTGGTCGGAATTGGCACCAGACCATCTTTGGTGAGCAAAGCCACCCGCCCAAACAGACGGGGGTTCAACGGTTCCTCAAAAAAACGAACCGTGTTATCTTCATGACGAATGTGAAACAGACTTTCAACTTTGGCCAGCGGGTAGCGTTTGATTTGCTCGGCCACGTCGCTTTCAACCCCGGCCGGGAGATCCAGTTCACGCTGAATGAGCAGCGTCACCATATCGCCGGCCCCGGCCAAATGCATACTCTTGACCGCCTGACCTCTTTGCAGTAGGGCTGCGTCAGTAGAGCCGGCCCCCAGGTCGAGAATAGCCAAGGGCACGTCGATGCCCGGCGTGGTCAGCGTACCCAGGATAGCCATATTGGCTTCAACCCCGCCTAATTCGACCCGGATGCCAATTTCCTGGGCCAACGCCAGGGCCAGACGCTCCATCAACAAACGATCGGTGTGAACCATGGCAGCCAGTCCAACCGCATTTTCCATCGAGAATTCCTGAGCCAGACCGCCGGCCACTTTTTGGGGTACCAGACAATCCACGGCCAGGACATCCTGGATTTTTATCTGCGAGATCGGTTTTTCGGTCAGATCGCTCATCGTCTGGCGAACCCGTTCCACCATCCCGCCGACATTCGTGCCCGACTCGCCCTCAACATTCTGCAAGGGGACGGCCTGGCCCATCGCCTCCATAATGGCGTCGGCGCCACGATCCACTTCAACGGTGATCGTGCGCTGCTGGCCAATTAGTTTCAACGTTCCGGCCGGGATATGACGAGTTTGTACGTCCCCCTCGGGCGTGCGGATGACGACGGCGGAGCGCAAGCCAATCAAGGCTTTGGCGATGGGGATAACCAGCGACGTTTCTTGAGGCGTCAGGTCAAACAAAGTGGCGATACCGTACGGGTTGCTCAATTGGCGAATAGCCTGGCCGTGCTCGCCCACTTCAACGGCAGACAGCATATTCAGGGGAACCTGGTCGATAAACTTGACTTCATCGACAAAGGGTAAGACTTTTGGCAACCGGTTGGCAATGAGCACCCCATCATCTGCCTGGACAATACCGCCGCGCACATCCACCCCAGCTTCGATGGCTCGGGTGATGATCGAGGCCGCCACCTCAAAATCGTAATCCCTGGGGATGATGACGATCACCGGTTCGCCTCGATGTCCGGAAACCAAATCCCGAATGTGAGTCGTCGTCCCCACCCCGATCCCCATTCCGCCCGGCGAGTTGGGGTTGTGGCCAATCATCGTAGACTCGGTGATGATGGTCTCAGTGATAGTTTCCATAGCGATATCGCCGATAACCGGGGTGGCTTCGTTGAGCAGGGCCAACTCGATATCTTTGAGGCCGATACCAGCCGTCTCGACAGCCTCTCGTAAAGCATGCATAACCCCCGGGATATTACTCAGCGTGCCCTTGATCCCGGTCGTCGGTACTCGGCTGGAAGCCAAGAAACGGGGAGACGTGCTTGAGTAAGTTATTTCGGCCAGAGCAACTTCCGTGGTCGAGTTGCCGATGTCTATGCCTGCAATGATGGCGCCCACAACTTATCCTTTTGAATGAAGTTTTATCTGATACCGATAGGAGTTACGCACTTGAAATCAATAAAACGTTGATAACGCTGATTATTCGCAGATAAACGCGGATTTTACAAAATTCAGCGAAAATCAGCGCTTGTCTGCGTCATCTGCGTTCCATTTTTCCCCAACTACGTAAGCCCTAACCAAATCGGGGTTGCCATTCTGAGCGAAGCTAACGAAGAATCTCGTTTGCTTGTGATAGACAAACAATTTCCTTCATCGCTTCGCTCCCAGAATGACGTCGTAGAATCCGTCACTGTCAAAAAACGATACTTGCTCGTTACCAAACTCTGTTTGGTAACGAGACCATTTTTTTTACTCTGAGCAGGGCTAAGCCCTGCGGCATTGGCATTCGTCACATTGATATCGGGCTGACGCCGAGAATCTCAGACCCAGACCCTCTTTGAGCCGACTGTGACATTCTCAGAGTAGAGACGTTGTCGTTCTTCTACGCAACGTCTCTACTCGATCACCGTCTCTGCCGCTTCAGCACGCCGCGACGCTCGTACACGTCAGCCGCCTCACGGACAAAAGCAGCGCAGATCTTAGCGCCGTACTGGCCTTCCAGTTCATCAGCGATGGCCAGCAGTTCAGCCTTGGTGGAGCGATTTGGGCGCAAAGAGTTGTACATCTGCAAGATACGTTCGTCGGGTACTTTGGTCAGTTCAGCGGCCCGCCGCATATTGGCCGCCAATTGGGGCCGGCCAATGCTTTCGGCGATCTGAGCCTGGTATTCCAGCGTTTGGGGAGTGATGCGGATTTCTTCAGCCTTGACCTCACCACTTACCACGGCGTCAAGGGTGATGTCGTCGAGCGATTTACCGGTAGCGGTTTTCACCAGTTCGCGCCGTTTCTCGGCCAGGGGGTAGTCACGCCGGTAATCCAGTTTGCCATTCGATGCGCCCAGTGCCGAAGCTACCTTACCCGTATTCAGTTCTGCCATTACTTCACGAACAATGGCACTGATTAATTCTTGTTGCGATGACACGATAGTTCACCTCTTCACTTTCTTCTCAGACCACTACTTGAATTTGATGTCCAGCTCAACCGGCTCGGCATCTGGATTCACGAAGCTGGTTTCGCGAATGTGATAAACTGCGGCAATGGCCTGATACTTGGGTCGAGCCATCTGGTCGTTCTTCTGGGGAACCGGTGCTGGTGACTCGCCCTTGGCATAGCGGGCCGCATTGCTGCCAATCATCCGGTATGTCTCCAGATCAACCACCGGCGATTGCGGGAACAGTTCGAGATTCTGGAGCGGATTCAGGTCACGCTGGTGGATCAAAACAGTACCCCGCGATTGGAGACCGATGGCGATACCTGAGCCACTCAGTTGAGCGCCTTGATGCCCCACAAAGGCCACATCAGAGGTATGCCAGACGCGCACCACCCGAGCCTTGACACCCTGTTCTTCCACCCCGGCCATAATTTCTCGTAAAACTGCGGCGTGGGGGATACCGGTGATGGTGTGTTGACCAAGTTTGTCACCGAAAGCCGGAGCCAAAGCGATGACTACCTCGTTAGGAGAAGTACCAACCTTGGCTTCGCCCAACTCCCGCATTTCCATTT
Source organism: Anaerolineae bacterium (assembly GCA_034409055.1). Classification (GTDB taxonomy): domain Bacteria; phylum Chloroflexota; class Anaerolineae; order 4572-78; family J111; genus DAOUMU01. The sequence continues at coordinate 36,126 of DAOUMU010000022.1, read as the reverse complement.
CCATTGCAGGATGTGCCGCCACGACAGGCGTTGCCGACCCGCCGTTACCCTGCCCTATTTGGGCGAGGATTTCTTTGACCACATCCCGGACCATTGTTTCTGTTATTTGTGCCATATTCTTAACTCCTTCAACCTCGCCTAGATATCCTCAGGGCGAATGGCTTGCCTGATGTCGGCCAGTTGCTCCCAGCGTGCGCCTTCCAGCCGGTAGCCGGTGCCAGGACCCTGATAATCGTTTAGATCATTGACCGCAGCGATAACGTTGAATTTGGAATCCAGGATAGCCGACGTATGCAGATAGTCGCCAGACACACGCTGCTTCTGAATCCCCAGGACAGCATTGGCTACGTCGGTAAAACCGCGTTTGGCCAGGGCCTTGACCACATCCACGCCGGTGACGCCCCGTTTCATCATATCCTGAGCGGCCTTGGTGTCTTGCACCTTGTCGCGCGGCGGCATATCTTCGCTTCCGTGAGCGTAGGTGGCCGCTTCCACTTCCGCATCGGTGATGGGCGGCAGGCCCAGCTCTTCAAAGACAGCCTGGATAGCCCGAGCCGCTTTGTTGCGGATGGCGATGATCTCTTCTTCTGAGGCCGGCTTAAGGCGACCGTCCACTTTCAGGTCACGTTGAATGACCAGCCAGTCGTCTATATCGTCAATATCAACGTTAGAGCCGGCAAACATATTGTCGTAGTTGGGCACGGCGCTGTAACCGGAGCAAATGAAATCCGTTCCGGGCAGGAACTGCATCAGCAGGCGGGCGGTTCGACGCATATCGGAGTGAGAGAAGGTCTGATCGTTGCCGGAAGCTACCTCCAGGTCTAAACAGGTGGTGACCAGGTTTTCACCCAGCACCGCCCGGATACCGCCGGGTACCCCGGCCGGTACGCCGATACAGCTAATGGAGCCGTTCTGCAGGCCCTGCACCCCGGCCGCTTTGGTCAGCATTACGCACTTGATCTCCAGGTAGAGCATCGACTTGCCTTCGGCGTAAGCCATCTGCACTTCGGAGCCGGTGCCGGAGGTGAAGCGCATCTTCAAACCGCGCGAGGCATAGGCTGAAGCCAGGAAAGCTTTCGACCAGGGGGTATCGTCGCCATCTACAAAGACCTTCTCGGTGCCGTAAACCGACACCGTCTCGGCGTAGGCGGTGAGACCAGCCATGCCCAACGCCAGTTCGGTAGCCTCTTCCAGGGCGTCCTGACTGAGCACGCCGGGGCTGCCAACCTGCCCACCCACCAGTAAAGCCAGGGCGTTCATCGGGCCGTAGTTAAAGACCGCCACCGTAGTCTCGATCTCATCGAAACCGTACAGGGTAGCTTCGGCCGCATCAGCCGCCATCAACACCGGGTTGTCTTGCAGGTTGGTGACGTGAGCCTGGTTAGAAATGGTGCGCCGGGCCCGCATCTTTTGGACGCCCATCATCATTTCAACCACGTTTAACTCATCAATCACCTCGGCAATTTTGGCCGGGGTCAACCCGGAGAAGACCTTGACTACCTCAGCCCGAGGCACATTGATATCGACAATCATCCGGGCTATGTCCACACTGGGAATAGCCATCATCTCTTCGGCAAGATCCGCGTTGATGGCGTAGTTGGCGATGAAGATCTCGTTAAAGTCGAAATCTTCTCGCCGCTTGCCGTCCATTTCGACGATCTTGCCGTTTGCCACTTTAATGCTTGGTTTTGGATCGTTGGGGCAGCCCATCGCGATCAGACCGACTTCGGGCCATTCGGTTACGAAGCCGTCTTTATTGACATCCCGCTGTTCCAGAACCTCGAATCTCTTATGTCGTCTTGCCATTCTGTTCTAGCCTCCTAACTGGGCTTAACTGCCCCAGAATTAAATGTACGGGACGCCCAGGCAGTTAGGACCATCACCCAACGTGCCCAAGAGCTTGACGCCCACTTCGCGAGCGGTGATGACTGCCTGTCGAACCGCACCGGCATCGCCGCTCAGGAAAGCAACCACTTCGTTGGTGAGGGACAGGCCGTTGGCCGGCGTAGCGTAGCCAATCAGATCCACATCGGCCGACTTGACAGCCGCGTCCACCATCAGAATCCCGATCCCGGCCGGCGCACCGACGGTCAGACCAAAGGCTCGACCAATAGGCGATCCAAAGGCTTTTTCACAAGCAAAGCTGGCCCGAGCGGTGTACTGTAACTCAATGTGACCGGCATCGTTGGCATAAACATCGCCAAAGGTGCGCTCCAGGTCCTTCAACGCCACTTCGATACCGCGGCGGGCATCGGAAACTTCTTCAGCCCCCAAGAGGATCAAAGAACCGTGTCCGGCTCCACCTTTGGTATCACGGGGCAATTCAACCGAAATAACTTCGGTGTTGGTGGCCTTTACCGCCTCGTCCACGGCCATAATCTGCGGCCCGGCTCCAACCCGGGCGCTGAGGATGCCAACCGAGCGATATTTCTTGTCAATCCCCATCTTCTCATGGAGGCTCGGGTCCAGGTTGGCAATCACGATGCCGATGGTGTCGCCAAAGGCCGTGCCCACGAATTCAGTCATACCGGGATTAGCGGCAGACTGCACGGCACTGGCCGGTGCAGAATTACCGCCAGCAGCGCCAACCTTTTGCATTACCTGCTGCACTACAAGATCTACCAGTTTGTCTTCCATCTAAACATTACCTCCTATCTATTCTGGTTGATAGCCGCCAGCGGGCTATGCCCCTTTCTTTGGCAACAAAGTTTCGGTATCAGCATGCGGACGCGGGATGACGTGAATAGAGACCACTTCACCCACCCGTTTGGCGGCCGCGGCGCCGGCATCGGTGGCCGCTTTAACCGCCCCAACATCGCCCCGTACCATCACGGTTACGAGACCGGACCCGATCTTCTCCATGCCGACCAGCGAGACGTTGGCTGCTTTGACCATTGCATCAGCCGCCTCAATCACTGCTACCAGCCCTCGAGTTTCGACCAAGCCCAGAGCTTCTCCTTGAGGATTTGCCATTTTTTACTCCTTTCTATTTTCTACGATATGCTAAAAGATTTTGCCTCAACTCATCGAGGCCCGATCCATTGATCGCCGATACATAAAAAATTTCACCAATCACTCCGATCTTGCGCAAAGTTGCCGCGGCCCGTTCCGGGTCAGCGTCCGGCAAATCTAACTTGGTAACTACGCCAATCGTGGGTTGGGGAAACATCAAAAAATAGTTTGGGGGAAAGTTGCTTGTCTCACGTGTGGCGTCGTGTACGGCCACCAACAGGTGGGCATCCGTAGCAATCGATACCAGATGCCGGCGGAGGTGACCCATCTCTGAATACTCGCCCGGCGTATCAATAGCCCAGCCCGAGTAATCGATCATCTGGGTTTTGCGGACAGGATCATCATCCCCGGCCTGCAATGCCTTGAGCAAGGTTGTCTTACCGGCCCCTATCCCGCCCCACAACATAAAACGCCACTGTTTTTTATCCCCTACTTTCATTAGTATTATTCGGCACCCAACCAACAGTTATGTCCGTGTGACCGGAGCCGGATAAAAGCCAAGGATGACTTCCAGACCGGCATTGGCCGCGTCGATGGCCACTTCCACACTATTCAGATTGCCGGAGATGACCAGCGTGCCGCTGAAACGATCCAGAAAGCTCAACTCGACGTCGGCCGCTTTCAGCGCCAAATCCCCGGCGATGATGGCACTTTCGCCGGGGGTGAGGGTCATAATGCCAATTGCACCAACGTCATCCAGGCCTACCCGTTGGCACAGGGACCGATCCGGGTTGGCAATAACGTGGGCAATGGTGATCTGCCGGCCAGGAACATATTCCTGGATAATACGGGTCGAAACTTGTTCGTGATCGTGTTGGTGAACAGCCATAGCATCCCATATCATAACAGGCAGGCAGTTTGGATTCAATGCTTAAAACAGTAGGGGGTGTACACAAATCAACGATGATCAAACCTGTAAAAAACTACATAGAATCATTGAAAAGTGTACAAATGCCATTATTTTTTGGATTGTGCCTTGGTTCGGAGCCTATTATCATTATAGGAGACCGTTCTACGCATTTCAATCATCTGGAACAGGTTCCAGCAATTCGCAGTATGACCAGACCTGACAGGTTTTGCTCCAAATTCATCGAAAGAATGGGTGTTCAGCCGAAGATTTAAAGGGCAAATAGTTCCCATGCTAAAAGCCTGTCAGGTCTTTACGCTAAAATGAGAATTGCTGAACTGGTTCTATTGGGGGAAAGGATAAAGAGTTAAATGATTTTAACCATCAACTGCGGAAGTTCGACCATCAAATATCAATTGTTCACGACTGACGTTGAGAAAGTCGTAGCCAAGGGGGTCGTCAGTCGGATCGGTGAAGATGGCTCATACGTGGAGCATCAGGCCCGGGGGCATGAGGTCCGGCACGAGTTGCCGATTCCGAACCACCACACGGCGTTTGAAATTGCCATACAATATCTACTCCACCCCAAACATGGGGCTATTGAAGATGTCCGAGAGATCGAAGCGGTGGGGCACCGGGCTGTGCATGGGGCGAACTTTTTTATCGAGTCCGCCCTCATCACGGAAGAGGTCATCGAAAAGCTGGAGGAGTGTGTCCCGCTGGCTCCCCTGCACAATCCGGCCAATCTGACCGGCATCCGCGAAGCCCGCTCGCTGTTGCCCCACGTGCCCCACGTGGCGGCCTTTGATACCTCCTTTCACCAGACAATACCCCCCAAGGCCTATATGTACGCCTTACCCTACGAATATTATCAAGATCACAAAATCCGCAAATACGGCTTCCATGGAACTTCCTGCCGCTATGTTAGTCACCGGGCCGCTGAGATATTGAACTGCCCGTTAGCTGATCTAAAAACCGTTGTCTGCCATTTGGGTAACGGGGTGACGATAACGGCGGTGAAGGGTGGCCGGTCGGTTGACACCAGCATCGGCTTTGCCACTCTCTCCGGGGTGATGATGGGTACTCGTTCCGGGGACATCGACCCCGGTTTGATCTTTCACCTGCACCGACAACTGGACCTGAGTCCCGATTACATCGAGCGTCTATTGTACAAAGAAAGTGGGTTACTGGGCGTATCGGGGGTTAGCAACGATATGCGGGTCATTGTGGAGCAGGCCCAGGCCGGAAATGAACGGTGCCAACTGGCAATGGAGATGTTTGATTATATGGCTTCTAAGTATATCGGCGCGTACGCTGCGGCGATGGGGGGTATCAACACGCTGATATTTACGGCGGGCATTGGTGAAAACAGCGCCATCATCCGAGAGATGATTTGTGAAGATTTGGGTTTTTTGGGCATCGAGCTAGACAAAGATAAGAATGAGCAAGCCGTCAGCATCGAAACGGTCATCAGCAAACCTTCGGCCAGGACGGCGGTTTTAGTCATTCCAACCAATGAGGAAAAGATGATCGCTCTGGATACGAAAGAGATTGCCGGATTGGGTTAAGTTTGTATAATTACGGTCAATCAATGAAAGGTGAAATTGGTCAGGAATGAATCCAGATTTAGGTAATATCCTAAGCCGTGCCGATGCGGTACTCAATCACCCGCCCAATCGAACTGATTATAAAGGCCCGGTTCACGTGGGGGTAGACCTGGGGACGGCTTACACGGTCCTGGTCGTCCTCGATGAAGAGTATCGCCCCCTGGCGGGACGGTACCAATTTGCCCAAATCGTCCGGGATGGGCTGGTGGTCGATTTCATCGGCGCAATCAAACTGGTGCGCAAAATGAAGGCCGAAGTAGAGGCCGAATTGGGCTTCACGCTGGAGTCGGCAGCCACGTCTTACCCACCGGGCGTGGCTCTGGCCGAAGTGAAAGCCACTAAAAACGTGATAATTGGAGCTGGCCTGGAATGCAGCCATTTTGTCGACGAACCGACTGCGGCCAATGCCTTATTACAAGTGGATAACGGAGCCGTAGTTGATGTTGGCGGTGGGACTACCGGCATCGCCATCATCAATGAGGGTAACGTAATATACACTGCAGATGAGCCAACCGGCGGTACCCATTTTTCGCTGGTGATTGCCGGGGCTATGAATATCTCTTTTGAAGAAGCCGAAGCATTGAAAAAAGAGCCGGGCCAGCAACGGACCATCTATCCCCTGGTTGTCCCGGTGATGCAGAAAGTGGGCAGCATTGTAGCCCGGCACATCGAGCCGTATGATGTCGAACGAATCTACCTGGTTGGTGGCACCAGCAGTATGCTCGGTATCGACGAGGTTGTGGCTGATATGACCGGCCTTCAGACGATAGTCCCCAGCCACCCGATGTTTGTGACCCCCCTCGGCATTGCTATGTACGACAACAACTGAGGTTTATCGGGCAGATTGACGATAAACTGCCGGGGTCATCCCTGTTTCACGCTGGAACAGGCGGTAGAAGTTGGTCGGGTTCGGGTAGCCGACCCGGTAGGCGATGGCCGAAATGGTTGTGTCGGTTGTCCGTAAAAGTTTTTTGGCCTGTTCAATGCGCAAAGTGGTCAGGTATTTTACGTAGCTTGTACCTAACCGGTCCTTTAACAGAGAAGCCAAGTAGGAGGAACTCAAGTTCACGGCGCTGGCCACGTACTTTAAAGAAATATCTGACCGGTCGTAATTTTCGTGGATATATTCGATGGCTTGTTGGACGGGGTCTTTGTTTGAACTGGCCGGTTGGATGGTCGCCAGTAACTCGGCCAGACTATTGAGGGCCCAGCCGCGTATTTCTCGGGCGGTCTGACGTTCGGCCAAAGCCCGTGTTTGACGATGAGAAAGATCAAGCACCTGGGCTGCTTCTCCCCCGGCCTCTATCGCCGCTCGCGAAACGAGCGTCATCAACTCGGCTAATCGATTGTAGAGGGCTTCAGACGACATCTTTGATTGAAACATCAGGTAATCGACGATATCGTTCATCAATTTGGCACTGGCTTGAGATTGCCCCAGCCGCACATTATCCAAAAGTTTCTGCTCAAGCTGCACTGGATACGGTACACCTTTGGCGTGGTGCAATTTCTGCACGTCTTCAATAGAGATTACCGCACATTCATCTTGATTCGCATTGTGGCGACTAGCCAGACTGGCTTCCGCATAAGTCCGAGGGACAGACTCCAACTCCTCATAGCGATTTCCGATGCCAACGGTAACCTTTACCGAAATCTCATTTTTAATCGCCTGACTGATCGACTCCCCCATTTTTCGCAATCGGTCGGAGGGGTCTAATTCCTGAGCAGTGGAGACGATGGCGATTACCCGACCCGGTCTGCTGAACCCAACCAAGGAGCGGCCTGGTTCCGGCATCTCCCGGCGCATCACCTCGGTCAATGAATTATAAAAATCCTGTAATTCTTCGGCGCTCATTCCCTGGACCGAAGCCCCAAACCGGTTAATTCGAGCGACAACCACGACCGGCCAGACAATTGTTTTGCCCAGGTACTCCAGCAACTCTTCGTTGCTTGTCCCTTCCGGCGTCAGCCCACTGATGAGACTTTCGATCAAGCTGGCTTCAACCATTGGCAGCGTTTTTTGCAAGCGGGTCTTGGTCTCGGCCACCTCCTCCAAGTGGGCCCGTTCCTGACGGATTTGGGCTTGTACCTGGGAGAGCAGTTCAATCAGCTTGGCCGGTCGAACCGGCTTGAGCAAAAAGTCAACTGCACCCAGCTTGAGAGCCTCTTGAGCGTAGGGGAATTCATCGTAAGCAGTCAGGATAATTAACTTGGCGTTGGGAAATTCAGCCCGGATGATGGCTGCAGCCTGTAACCCATCAAGGCCGGGCATCTTGATATCCATCAACAGGACATCCGGCTCCATTTGCTGGGCCAGATCAACGGCTTCTTCGCCGTTACGAGCCTGAACTACCGGGAAAAGACCCAACTGCTTTTCACGGGCCACCACGCGGGCAACCGTCGAGCGAATAATTTCAGCGTCGTCGGCAACCAAAAGGCCGGGCATTTTTCTATCCTCATTGATACTGTTTAATCATCGAAACAGAATTAATTTAGCCGGTCCAAGATAAGCATTGTCCGCCGCAGATGGACACATCGAGCGGACATTGAGTGCAAGGCATAGGCGGCTGATCCCGTTTCGAATTGGTGTTAGCCGCAGCAATTATCTGTTCCCACGAGTTGGAAATTTCCGAGGCGGCAAAATCGGGACGAATTTGCGAAACCTTACTGGGGCGCTGACTGCCCATCGGCAGCGAAAGCAACACTCGAGTACCGTGCCCAAGTTCACTATCTATTCGGAAAGAAAATTGATCGCCGTATTCCCCCTCTAGCCGTTGAATGACATTTTGCAATCCCAGGGAAGGTCTGCGATCACTCTGCCTGGGGAAGGCCCGAACATTCACCGCTTTCACAACCTCTGAAGCCATCCCATTTCCGTTATCGGCAACTTCCAGCATTAGGCGTTCCGACTTGTGCCAGGCGCGAACGCAGATCGTTACTGGACGAGTCAGGGGTTCAACGGCGTGGACCACAGCATTTTCCACCAGGGGTTGGAGGGTCATACAGGGCACCCGTATCTGCGTCAGCGAAGATTCAATTTCGATATTACGCTCCAACCGCTCCCCAAAACGCATCTTCTGGATGGACAGGTAGCGCTCGATCATTTCTATTTCTTCACCAAGGGTCACCAGCGTAGCCGTATTGCGCAGACTGTAGCGAAGTAGGTCGCTTAATGAGTAAGCGATCTCCTCGGTCCGGGGGGCATGTTCCTCCAAGGCCGTGTAACCGACTAAGGTTAAAGAATTGAACAGGAAATGGGGATTGATTTGTGAGTGCAAAGCCTGCAGTTGAGCACTTTGCAGGGCAGCCTGCAAAGCTGCCTTCTCTTGGGCCTCTTTAAGCAGTCGGGCCTGTGTCACATTGGTCATACCGATTTCAACGATATGATTGGCGGTTAATACCAGCATCTCTACGGCCGCATCAAGCCGCTCCCGCGGTATCGCCGGAATCTGCCAGGCGGCTCTCGTAAGCTCATTCCGCGGTAACCCCAGATGGACATTGCGATCGACAATATCCTTGATGAAATCCTCCCGATCTTCCTCCAGAACAACCTGGCCACATAGGATGCAGCCGATATACTCATCTTCGATGGTAATTGGAGCCGCCACATCCATCAGACCACCCATACATTGATAAGCCGTCGGTTTGTTTGAACTGTAGGCAACCAGACCACCCTGGGCATCACACTCTTTACAGCGAGCCAGGCCAACCTGGGTAGAGCGAATCATCTGGCAAATTGGCTGGAAATTGCTGTTATGGGTCACCGGATTGCCGATCCGGTCTACCGTAACGGAGGCGACCCCCATCGCTTTGGAGAACGTGTCCTGAATCCGCTGTAGAACGGCTACGTCTACCACATCCTCTATGCGAAAGTCTTGCGGAGATGGTTCGATGTCGTACATTGTCTCAATTCCTATCTGTCTACGATAATAAGTGTGATAACCATCCTGTAAACTACTAAACTGCTTTCTCTAATATATCTGATAAACGGTGCAAAATCCAGTGACAAATGTCATCATTTAGCCCGACAAAACACCTTTATGCCCGGAAGCAAGCTTATACGGTGGCTACAGGTCCCTCGGGATTTGTAATCCACTCACTCCAGGAACCGGCATACAGTCGCCCATCCCCCAGCCAGCGCAACATCCACCACAGGCAGGCGGCAATGGCGCCCTCCGTATCGTCGTAGGCCGCCATCTGCACCTTTGGGTCAATTCCCCATTGGGATAGGGTGTGGGCAAAGAGATTAACCGGCGGCAGCGGATGTCGCCCTGTTTGGCCGGGCACAATCAGGCCGGCCAGGTCTTTATCCAAATGAGCGCAGACCGCCCCGGGAATGTGAGCCTGCAGATAATCTCGCCGGCCTCGCTCTGTGTCACCCAAAGAAAAGCGACAATCGACAATCGCCCAATCGGAGTCGTGGTGGTACTGCTTTAATTCTGCTGCGGAGATAAGGGTTGTGTAAGGCATTGAGCCACTTTCTTTTACGATATGCAACCCATTGGTGTAGAATACAGTTATTCTATGCGTTTACTGAACTGTGGCAACTATCAGGTCCAGTTACAAGCAGAGGATGGACACCACGCACGCGATCGAATTTTTTGCCGGATGGCGTCAGGACTTGACAAAACTAGGGTCTCCTCCTATACTCGGATCAATCGAATAGTACTCACCATTCAGGTGCCCGTTGCCCCGGATGGCACGGGCTGTAAAGGCGAAGCCGATGACACTCCCACAGAGGTTAGTCCGGCGCTGTCCCGCAACTGTAATACCGATTAAGGCTTAATCCACATTTGTAAATCGGTAGAGCCAGGCCACCCGCCTGAGTTGAGCATCACGAACTTTCGCGGAAAAGGTGTGGTGCGGTAACCAGCTTTCGGGCTATCCCACACCTCCCTAAATCACAAGGAGGTTTTTGGTTGACAGGTTACTCATTCACCTCGCTTTAGCTCGTGATTTCACAAACCTTTTGCGAGCGACGAAAGGAGTAACCTATGCCCTCGCCAAGCTTTGACTGTAGTTCCGTTCAACCGACTCCATCAACTCCGCCGGAGAAAGTGTTAGCCTTCCCCCGTCCGGGCCAGATGCATACCTTTGACGATATTGCTAACCTGGTTTGGATGAATATCCTGTGGCATAAATCCGCAGCGATCCTATATCTCACCCACGAAATCCTGGACTTATGGCTGAACTGGCTGGAGCGGTTCCCGACCGAACTGCCGACCCTCGACGTGCTCGATCTCAATCATGCCACGTTGAGCGATTGGCAGGCCTTTCTGGGCTGCCAGTCCTATGATATGACCGTGTTGCACGGCGTCTGCACCGAATTAGCAGCCGACCGTTTGTCCGCCCGCTACCTGGCGGGGCTGGTGGACGCGGTGCCGGGGTGGGTGGTGGTGCTGGTCTGATGTTAACCTGGATCGTTTCCCTGGAACCAAGTGTTACCGCCACCCTGATGGCTTTGGGACAACATAGGCGGCCGACCGGCGTCGGCCGTTACCGCCATCGCTTGGTCGACACGGTCAATCTGCCGTAGTTGGAGACAAGTTGGTCGGTCAAGGTCGCGGAGATGGCTGCCCCACAAAACCCTGACCTAGTGATTACTGCCACTCCCCACCAGGCCCGACACCTTACGAAACTCAACCTTAAAATCCATCAAAACCCCCTTGACAGACGATTCGGATTGTGCTAGTACTCTATGTACTCTATGTACATCGTGTACACTGCAAACAGCGGAGGTCCAGCAATGACAACGACAAAGGAAGACCAAGTGGAGCGACTCGTCGCCGAAATCCCGGTCAAACTCAAGCGCAAGATAGCCGCCGCGGCGGCTTTGCGCGGCATGCACCTCAAAGACCTCGTTATTCAGATCTTCGAGGAATGGCTTGCCAAACAAGACCGGGAACAAGGCAAAGCCGCCTAGATAAAAGATTAAGCCACCGATCCCGACCGACCGGTGGCTTAAAACGGCCTCCGCTTTTGTACACTTGCAGTACCTTAACAACCGAATAGCTGCACTTCGATGGCCGCAGTGCTGATGGCTGGACTTGAACCAGCGACCCCGGAATTATGAGTTCCGTGCTCTAACCACCTGAGCTACATCAGCTTATCTAAACTCACATTTTAATCAAAAGCTGGAGCGTGTCAAATTATAGCGGGGTGCATTCACTTTGGGGCAGATTTCAGGTTTGTCATCAAATTCGCCCCCAAAACTGAAACGCGCCGATTATGGCGCAGCTTGAGGAGGAAGCGTGGGCATATGCGCACCAAAGAAAAGCAGCCACCAGGCTTGTGAGGGGGTTTGCACCATCGGTCCGGCTGTCGCATGTTGGGTCACATGATGGTTGAGGGCTATGGTTTTCTCCGGCGTGGGCATGATGACCACTACCGTTTCACCCGGCTTGGCCCACTTTAACTCTTTACGGGCCACCTCTTCTACGTAAAGATCGCTGGCCACATAGCTGCGGTGGGCCAACAGTTCGCTTTGACGGCGCTGGGCGATTTCAATCTCCTGGCTCAAGCGGTCGGCTTCACGTTGAACCCGATAATTGGCCGCCGCCCGACGCCCCAAATCTACAATCAAGAAGATTGAAATTGACAAAGCAATAATGGCCACAAATTGCGCCACCGGCACTTTAGGGCTTTGTCGTTTCTTTTTCACCCGCTCTCTTCTCCAAAAACAGCACCCATAAAACCCGGTTTCTGATACCCTCTTGAATGTTTACCCTATCGATGAGGGCGCTGGGTATAGGTGGTCTATTCCTTCCTCCTATCACTTATTCATCATACAACAACCCAAATAATATGTCAATCAGATTATGTAAAATAATTAAAAATTAGGATTTATGGGCCAGATTCAGACGAAACCCATGCCCTCTGACCGTTTCCACGTATCTGTTGTCTGGATCAATTTCGGCAATCCGTTCTCGTAAACGCCGGGCCAGGGCATCGATAGCTTGCTCAGAAACACCTTCGGCCTCTTCATCCGACCACACCGTCTCGACCACCGCATCACGAGAAACAACGTTGCCGGCATTCTTATACAAAAGTTCTAACAATTTGTACTGAGCCAGTGACAGGGGCGGGGCAATCTCTATGCCCGAAACCCACACCCGTTTGGCTGCCGTATCCACTTTTATGGCCGGCCTTTGTGGTAGGGCCTGTATCACCGGGGCCGTGGCTTCATCCTCAACAAAAGTCAACTTGGCGCACAAAGCAATCCCTATCTCATCGCCGTTACGGATCAGGTGAGGCTCCTGCGAAATGAGTTCACCATTAAGAAAGGTGCCATTTTTGCTACCCATATCACGCAATGTATACCCCTGCCTGGTCCGGGCTATTTCGGCGTGTTGCCGGGATACCTGCCGGTCATTAATTTGTACGTCACTATCGGCATCTCGGCCAATGATCGTAGAGGTTTTAACCAAGGGCCATTGCGTTTTAGGCGTGGTTCCTTCGTGCACCACCAACATAGCGACTTCTTGGCTAGACATCACGATTACCTCCTGCATGAATCTTTCTATGGGACCTTATACCTTTTGACAGAAAAGGCCTGTTTGATTAAGCTATCAATGAGGGATAATAACATTTTTTATGCCACGATCGAAAAGTAAACCCTCGATGCACGTCAGTGCAACTATGGAGAAGAAGAGGAATGTCAAAAATATTAAGCCCTGGTACCATTTTGTGGTCTCGATATCGTATTATGGATCTGGTGGGTCAGGGCGGTATGGGTGCCATCTACCAGGCCGAGGATTTGCGCCTGGAAGGACGATTGTGCGCGATCAAGGAAGTTATCCCAGATACGGGTGCGACCAGGCAATACCAGGAACAAACTCAAGCCGCTTTTCATCGCGAAGCCAGCATTTTGGCTCGCTTGGATCATGCTAATCTGCCCAAAGTTTCAGACTTTTTCTTTTTTAATGGTCGAGACTACCTGGTGATGGATTTTGTGCCCGGTCAGGACCTACGCGAAATCATTCAAAATGCCCGGCACAATCAAACCTTTATCCCCGAAAAACAGATTCTGACCTGGACAGAACAGTTGATTGACGCCCTTGAATATCTCCACCAACAAGACCCGCCCGTTCTTCACCGAGACATAAAACCCTCAAATATTAAACTAACGCCCAACGGTACCATTAAATTGGTTGACTTTGGTTTGGTAAAGCTATTAGCTCCTGATGATAATAGAACTGTTACAGTTTTGCAAGGTCGGGCGACCATCCAATATGCCCCCCTGGAACAAATTGGCGGTGACTCCGGCTATACAGATGTTCGTTCTGATATTTATTCAGTCGGCGCAACCCTGTATCATCTGCTGACTAACGAGCCACCGCCTGATGCCAAAACGCGTTATATTCGAGGTAGAAAACAACCTCCGTTGAGCATTAGAGATATCAACCCTAACGTTTCCCCGCAAACAGAGCAGGCTATCCTGCATGCCCTGGAATTACATCCGGAAGGTCGTCCTGACAATATTCAACAGTTCCGGCGAGAATTTCTGGGCGGCGCGCCGATTGTGGTCAATGGTCAGACAATCAACGGCTGGCGCTTTGCCGTTTGGCGAAATCGGGTGCTGCTAGCCCTGATTATGGCCCTCTTAACCCTGGCCATTATTCTAACCGCTGTCCCCGGCATTTCTGGGCAAAACGATCTTGAGCCGAACCTGGAAAACCCCGTTAGCGAAATAAGTCGTTAATTTCTTTTCTGCACTACGCAAGTTGCTAACTTGTCAACGGGGCTACGGGCAAGTTAGCAACTTGCCCCACATAATTTATTTCTCTTGGCTGTAACTACCTACCATGTCATTCTGAGCGACCACAGGGAGCGAAGAATCTCCTGTTTCAGACTGGATTTGCCCTTGTTACCGGAGATTCCTCGTCGCTCCGCTCCTTGGAATGACATTATGAGGGTAGGCAGTTACTCTTGGCTATTCTCTTTAAGGTTCTGCTCTTTTACCCAGAAAATTCTACCCGGTTTTAAAAACCAAGCCACCGTGCCCACAATCGCAAACAAAAGACTGATCAAGGGGGCCACCCAGTGGCCCGTTGTCCCCTGTTCGACGATGATGTTGGCATAACCAAACTGAAGCTGTGAGAGGACCAGAATGGTATATATAATATAACCCACCAGTCCAATGGCTATGGACACCAGGGCGGGACGAATCCGTTCCTCTAGCGAAAAACGGTCCCCGCCCAGGGTAAAGGCAATGCCGCCAATCACCACCATTCCCAGCAATGAATAAGCCAGATCGACAAAGTCAACGGGGCTGGCCGGTCGAATCTCTGTGTTCATGGGGGACTGCTCTGTGGGTAGCGGGGCCGGTACTTCTACGGTAGGGGTTTCTGTTGGCACGAGGGTTGCGGTTGGGGTTGCGGTTGAGGTGGCGGTTGGGGTCGGCGTGTCGGTTGGGGTTGAGGTCGCTGTGGGCGTCGGGGTGGGGGTATCTACAATGCCAGGCCCAATATTAAAAGTAACCGACTGCACGGCCAGGTTACTGGAGGCCCTGATCTGAAGCGGGGTATCTCGCTCTTTGACAATGGTAATTTCAGCCACCCCGTCGGTGGTGCTGGCCGTAAGCGGCTCTAAGGACAAACCCTCCAGGGGATAAAATCTAAAAAAGTCTACCAAGGTCCCATCAGGCACAGGATGACCGTTTTTATCCATAATCACGCCGGTGCGAAATAGAATACCTTCGCCAACTTTTAAATCCAGGGTGATGATAGGTCCGGATTGTTTCTCCAGCAGGACCACATTGTTCTTAGTATCGATGATGTGGATCGGCTCAAGTTGGATGGTTTGATTAGGGTCAGGACTGAGGTCCAGGGGACCAATAGCCGGAATACCAACGGGTGAGGCCCCTGCCGGTTCAAATTGCTGAAATAATAGTTTGGCCGCTGTTTCCAGATAATGACGACCTTTACCGTAAAAACCATAGTAGGCCGTCAATTGGCTGATCTCTGTTTCATCCAGAAAATAGGGAGCATTAAAGGCAAAGAGCACCAGGTTCTTGTTTCTGAGCGTGTCATAGCGATTTCTCAATAACAGTCTGACCGCGTCAGATTGGGGATATGCCTTCACGTCTATGTCAAGCATGGCAAAAATGATCCAATCGGCGGCCTCAATCAAGGCCTCGGTTTCTGCATTGCTCTCCTCAGCTTCCTCTGCAACTACCCCTTTTAGATCGGCAAAGCTAAGGCTGGTTATCTGTTCGGGCAATACCTGCCCGGTGGCCTCCGGTCCAAATAATTGCAGGATGATTTCTTGCAAAGCAGTGGTTTCGATTAAAGCAAACTCCGGGCAGTCCGGACAGTCTCGAACCAGGCGACCATCGGTAAAAAAAAGAATGCTGT
This sequence comes from Anaerolineae bacterium, assembly GCA_034409055.1. Classification (GTDB taxonomy): domain Bacteria; phylum Chloroflexota; class Anaerolineae; order 4572-78; family J111; genus DAOUMU01. The sequence goes on along the minus strand of DAOUMU010000022.1, from coordinate 20,308 downwards.
CCCCCGGTTCAGGCGGGCCAGGCAGGGGGTTAAGCCCTTTCTGGGTGATCGGGGTAATCAGTGTCACGCCAACCTGAACAATTTGATTAAAATCAATGGTGATGTCCCCCAACAAAGTTAGATTATCTATCGGGTTACGCACCTGGGCTTCTAACAAATTATCGCCGTAAATTTTCAGCTTGGCCTGAATAACACGCCGGACCGCCTTGTCAACCGCTGCTTGAAAGTTAGGGTCGCTGGCGTATTTTTCTTGAAAAAATCCGATGGCATTTTTAATGTTGGCCAATTCGGCCTCAGGATCATCTTCAAAAGCAAAATCGACTAACAGTAACACATCACTGCCGGCCAAAAAGGCATCCTGGGCCAAACGTCGTGCCGGAAAATTTTCTTTGTCGGTGGCAATCCCCTCCAGAGCAGCCGGTACGCCCAGGGGCGCACTGACAATCAGGCCACCGGCCTCTCGCCAGGGAGCAATTTCTTTCAAAGCTAAAAGGGCCGGTAGGTTTCTGGCATCCAGGCTAATCGGTACATTTCCCTGCAAGCCCCGGTAGCGAACGTGGGCCGTCATCAGGCCATCCGTTAAGCCGTCAATTTCATCCGGGTTATCTGGATCAAGATGGGTCACTTTAAAGAAGGGCGATAACTCGGTTCGCCGTAAATCGTCCAGTGACTTTAAGATTGTGGGCACACCCTGGTTAATTTCTCGATCGCTGCCGCCAAAGCCCGGAAAATGTTTGGCCACGGTTAAAATTTGGTGGTTACCGCCCTGGTGAACGCCTCGAATGTAAGCCTGGCCCATTTCTCCCACCCAGAAGGGATGTCCGCCAAACGTGCGGGTGCCTAGCGAACCGCTCAACGCGGGCCGAGGGTTGTCCAACACATCCAACACGGGGCCAAAAAGCATATTAATCCCCAGGAGCGACAACTGTTGCCCCACCACTTCGCCCACCAGGCGGGCATTTTCCGTATCCCACGTTGCCCCCAGCGTCATCTGGTTGGGCACGTCAATCAAGCCGCCACGAATTTGGGTATAGGGAAAACCATCCCCCTCGTGAGTAACGGCAATAAACAAAGGGATGGGGGTATAGATGTCAAGTGTGCTGGTGACAGGTGAGGTGATGGTTGTAGTTACAGGCGGGGTAGGCAAAGTCCCCTGATTGCCGGCCGAAGATGGGAACCGCTTTTCTTTGGCCAACGCTTGTAAAGAATTGGTTAAAGCCAGCACCTGAACCGGTGTTACTTGGCTGTTTGTAAAATTCTCATTTGTGGCCAACAGGACAACCCCGCCAATGCGATACTCCTGAATCAATTGAGCAATGTCAGAGTCAATATTAATATTGTTGCCCTTAAAAGAGACCATAAAAAGTTGTCCCACCCGCTCATTAGGGGTTAATGCATTAAATATTTCTTCAACGACCGGATCCGGGGTGTTGTCTGGCTCCTGGGCTGCAACGGGAGCAGATTTACTTGATCCCAAAAAGAGCGTAGTGAGCAAAATCAGGAGTAGCAAGATATAAACTTGGGTTTTCTGAGAGGTCAGGGCCACCGAAATATTTCCTTGCCATCGTTGCTGGTATCGAAAGTATACCGCCAATTGAGGGCGTCGTCAACATAAATTTATAAGGGATGTTTATCTAAAAACCAAGCAGCCTGCTACGGAGTTAAAGCGGCCTTTTAGCCGGTAAACCAGGCCGACGGGGGTATTGTTCAGGCGTTGGTTTGTTTTTTTGAATGACAACCAGGTGGCGGGCGGCTGCCAGCCCCGGTACGGTCACCGGCAAAATCTGTCCGACCTGTCCACCTAAAATTCCCAGGGCTCTGCTTGCGTCTTTGACCTCTGCGGCGGGAGACTGGCCTTTTTGGACGATGACCCGTCCGCCCGCTTTAACCAGGGGAAGCGTATATTCAGCCAGCACCGGCAGGCTGGAAACAGCACGAGCGACGGCTACGTCATACTGTTCACGGTGGGTTACCTCCTGGCCAGCCTTCTCGGCCCGGGCAGTCAATACCGTGACGCCGGTTAACCCTAACACCTCAACTATGTGCTGAAGAAAAGCCGTTTTTTTGCCGGTTGACTCTAGCAAGGTCAACCGGATATCAGGCAGAGCAATTTTAAGGGGCAGACCAGGAAAACCAGCCCCGCTCCCCACATCAATCACCGATAGCGGGGCGGATAAGTCCGGCAGGGCCAGACAAACAGAGAGCGAGTCGAGAAAGTGCTTGACGGCAATCTCCTCCGGCGCGACGATGCGGGTCAGGTTGGCTCGCTCATTCCAGGTGATCAGTTCCTGGCTGTAACGCTCAAAGGCGCTCAGTTGAGCTTGAGTCAGGCAGAGATTAAATTGTTGTGCGCCATGGTAAAGAGTTTGGAGCATTATTGCTACAAAGTCAGAACGTCTACGATTTCCTTTCCTTAATCACCTTGATTCTATCAAAATCACGGGCCACGATGGTGTTGGGAAAGATGGCCTGGGCCTCATTCAGTATGTCCACCTCACGATAGCGGCGGGAGATGTGGGTCAGATAAAGTTGATTGATATTGGCCTCGCGGGCCAGTTGGGCAGCCTGAGCAGCCGTAATATGACCAAATTTACGGGCCATCTCGGCATCGGCGTTGAGGTAGGTCGCCTCGATAATCAGAGCATCGGCATTCCGGGCTACCTCGACCAGGTCGTCGGTGCGCCCCGCATCGCCAACAAAAACCAGCTTGGCCCCAGAAATTTCTGGTCCCAGCACCTCATCAGGGTGAATGACCTGGCCATCAGCCAGGGTAATAGATTTGCCCGCCACCAGATCACGTCGCTCTGGACCAATGGGCACGCCCAAGGCTTCAGCCTTATCATTCAAGAATCGGCGTCGTGGTTTTTCTTGAAAAAGGAAGCCAAAGCAGTCGGTCCCCCGGTGGGTAACCGGGAAGGCCTTCAATTGAAAAGAACTATCTTCAAAAATAAGGCCCGGTTGCAAGGGAATGAAATCAATCTTGAGCGGGAGTTTTTCGCCGCGTAAAACCACTTGCAACAGTAACGTTTTGACCCTGGCTAAGGTCCACGTGCCCCCGTAAATCTCCATTTTGTTAATCGCCTCCCAGCGGCTAAAGGTCGAAGCCAGGCCCCCCAGACCCAGAATGTGATCCAGATGGCCGTGTGTCAGCAATATCTTATTCAATCGTTTGAAACCTAAACCACTCTGTAAAAGCTGGCGCTGCGTACCTTCACCGCAGTCAATCAAAAAGCGGTGTTCGTTATGCAAAACTATATTGGCCGAGAGACCACGATGAATAGAAGGAGCGGAGGCAGAGGTGCCCAGGAAAACAATTTCAAACATTCGTCAGCTTGTTCCTTTGCATAGGATGATCAAATTGTCAATTGACCAATGGACTGTGCCTACCCTCATGTCATTCCGAGGAGCGGAGCGACGAGGAATCTCCGAAATGTTGGCCCAAAAGAGGTCTACTTTACCAAAACCTTGGGGATTCTTCACTCGCTGCACTCGTTCAGAATGACATGGTAGGTAGTTACAATGGACTTACTAATTTCAAATAGAGACTCTAATTTTTGCGCGGGATAGCTTATGTTAGGCTGTACAAGGCTCACGGCAGGCCTCAATCCCTTTGCCTAAAATAAATCAGGCCACGTTTGTGGTCAATCTCAACCAACGGACCGAGAAATTGCTCGACAACCCGGATATTGGTTAAAGTGTGTGGTGAGAGTTGCTCGACCCAAAAAGGACCGGACAGTCCAGACAAGGCCAGCGGCAAAATCAGTTGATCGGCCAGGTGTTTATCTAAGACGGCCTGGCTTTGGTGAAAAGCTAGCAAATCATTAATGGCTTCCTCCGCTACTCGCTCGGCCGGTTTGCCCTTTCGGCCTAGCGCGCTGAAACCGGCCCGGCTGGACTCATACTCGGCCACCAAAAATATACCCGCTCCCGGCGACACAGAGCGCACTCGCCGTGGTTCGATGGAGCCTGGCAAACCGGCTTGCTCCAGTAAATTACTGGCTCGATTACGCATCCGTTGGGCAATATGGGCCGGCAGGTTGGCGGCCACTGCTACCCCATTAATTTGCTTTAAAGGACCGCGCTCTGGTTCTATAGGTTTGGCCCTTTCACGATAACTCCTCCGGGAGTGACCGGGTAAAGTAGAAGCGAGACCGGTTTGGCCCGATACGGTGGCCGTAATTTCGCCACCGCCAGCTGGATACCAGCCCCATGCTGTCAGTTCGGCGGTGGTCTGCACGCCCAAATGAGCTAACATGGGTAGATAAACATCGCGTAAGTAATGAAAGGAGGGGCTCCACGGTACGTGGGTGCCTCCCTTAACGGTAAACATACTGGTGTTGTCGGCCAAAGCCAGCGGTAGCAGCACGGTTTGCAACACCAGCGTAGCCGCTCCGGCACTGCCGCCTTCTCGCGCCTCGGCGACGTCAAATTCATAAGAGCCAGCAATGGGTGGACTCTGTGGCTCAAAAGTAAGTTGGGTTGAGCCCAACTTATCGCCCGTAAGTTGGGCATCGCAAATTATAGCTGCCGCTTTTACCGCCGTAAGATGTTGGGCAGCCAGGCCGGGGTTTTTACGTCCAGCGCGGATGTTGTCAATACGGATTGGTTGGGTCAGGATAGCCGCCAGAGTCAGAGCGGTGCGCAGGATTTGCCCGCCTCCCTCGCCATAAGCGCCATTAATAATCAACATATCCACCCTTAAATGCCAAGCGAGTAATGAAGGTTTTCTACTCCATTGAGTACAATTAATCTGTAAATCCATTATACCACAAGCCAAAAGTAGAATCGAAACATGCAAATTCGGCGGGTGCGTTTCAGTTTTGGGGCGAGGTATGATTTAGCAACCGGTTAAGCCTTTGGAGTCGAGGTTTCAGCCGGTCCAAAGGGACCACGTCCGGCTGACCCGCAGGGGGCTTCGCAGTGCGCAGCCTCCCTGTGGGACAGCCTCGATTCCACAATATACTTGTTGCCCCCAAATTGAAATGCGCCCAAAATTTGCAAATTCTTGACACTCAAGTAACATATGTGTTGATTTGGGAAAAAGGGGGTAGCTGGGGGAGGGAGAAAAGTAACTATTCTTTGTAGACCAAAGAAGGAGATGTGTGTTGCCATGAACACGATATCATCGGGATATATTATTATGGAAAAGTTGGCTGATTTTGTGAATTGGTTAACGAATGGACATTGGCAGATTGTGCCTACACAAGCGGTGGACGATCTCTATGCGGAGATTTATCACCTGGAGAAAACTCTGGCCAGTGCTCCGACCCGACCAACCCAAATTCGCAAGGCCAAGCTGGAGTCAATAACGGAACAACAAAAGATTATGGATCTGGCTGGCTAACTATCCTCTGCATCTAGCAGGGAGCCCTGGCAAATACCCTGTCTACTATCTCCCAAAATAAAACCCCACCTCAACGGCGAGGCGGGGTTCTTTTTTTTCATCAGTAACCCAAGATGAGGAAATGTCAGTCGTCATGGTGCTTTTTGACCGTCAATCTGAGGCAATGGTGTAGCCTCGACGGGGAATAGTCAAAATAAATTCAGGGTTACTGGGATCTTCCTCGATTTTGTCACGCAAGTTTTTTATATGCATACGCACCAGATCGGGGCTACCACTCTCTGATGGGTAATCCCAAACTTCTTGTAACAAACGATCACTGGTAAAAATCTCATTCGAGTGGATCATAAGGTGGTAGAGTAAATCAAACTCAACCGGGGTAAGTTTAGCCTGCTTTTTATTAGTCGTTACTTGATAGGTGCTTCTATCCAAGACCAGGTTGTTTATTTTTATGGTAGGGCTAGGTGCTGGTGTTGTTGGTACCACACGACGCAAAATAGCCTTGATTCTGAGTTGTAACTCTTCCAGGTTAAACGGCTTGGTCAAATAATCATCGGCGCCCGCGCGGAAGCCGGCCACTCTATCTTCGGGCTGCCCTAAGGCGGTGAGAAACAAAATGGGGACGTCGGCCAAGGCTGGATCGATTCGGAGCTGGCGACAGGTTTCCAGTCCATCCATGCCCGGCATCACCACGTCTAACACAATGATGTCTGGACGATGGCGCCGAGCCTCTTTCAAAGCCTCAACACCACTGTAGACGACAAAAACCTGATAATACTTGCGCAAAGTTGCCTTAATGGATTTAGCAACTTCCGGGTCATCATCGACGACAAGAACACGGGGGAAAGCAGCACCTGTTGGTGGAGGTGCAGCCATAGTCTTTTTTTCCTCCCTTGGATTTTAACTTTATTCTAACACTATTGTGTTATTATAGCACAAGGCACTACGTGAGCCAATCACCCAAATGTCTGACCAAAATTTAACTTCCCTTTAATTTATGGTTGCTAAAATACACTGGCACTTATTAGCGCTTGGTGTGAGAGATATTTAACAAAATTATAAATTTTGCCCCATAGATAAAGGGTATTGACATTTAAAACAAAATAGGATAGAATAGGGGTATACTGGTATATACTGGTATACACCACTGTGGAGGCAGAAAAAAGCTATGTATCTGGATAAGCAACATCCAATACCCATTTATCTTCAACTAAAAGAGATGTTGCAAAACCAGATTGAACAAGGAATTTACCATTCTCATCAGAAGTTGCCTTCTGAGCGTGATCTTTGCCAATATTATAATTTGAGCCGGATGACAGCCAGACGAGCCTTAAAAGAGCTTGTTAATGAAGGTCTTGTTTACACGCGGGTCGGAAAAGGAACATTTGTGAGCTATAAGCCAAACAATTCGACCGATGCGCCGGTAAGCAAAACAGAACGGTTATCCAATCTGAATTTTACGACGATTACCAAAGTACATTATCAGCAAAGATTAGTCGACCTGTTGTTATCCTTTAATTGCGTAGAGACAGAACGGATTATCCGTGAGGCTCTGGCCACCTATTCGGTTGAAGCCGTAGCTTTGAAATTATTCCCGGAAGTTATCCGGGAACTGGAACAGCGATGGCACAACGGAGAAGCAAGTCTTTTAGCACAAAACTATGCCATTACTACCTTGCGTTCTCAACTTGCGGCTATGGTTAATGCCAGCACTACATCGGAGTCAGGACCCAAACTGTTGCTTGCTTGTGCTCCAGAAGACCAGCACGAAATAGGGTTACTCTTGTTGGCTCTGATACTGCGGCGGCGAGGCTATTTAGTTATTTATTTGGGGCCAAACGTTACCAGCACCGATTACCATCAGGTAATAGATACCGTACAACCTCAACTTATTTGCTTTTCTGCGGCTACAACAGAAGCTGGAAAAACTCTGATAGACTTAAGCCAACAGTATCAAGCGAAACTTTCGAGCCAAATCAGTAACGACGGACGGCATAGACTGGAAACAAACTTCACTTTTGGCGGAGTGGCTTTTATCCAAAACCCATCACTGATATCACGAATATCTGGGCTTTATCTGGGTGATACAATTGAAACCGCCGTGACAGAAATTGAAAAATTGTTTTCTGTGTAAAAACAATTTGTAGGATTCGAGAAAGCATTGAAGATTACAATTAGAATAGACGTATAAATTGTGAAGCGGGTGAATGGTGGCCTCATAGAGTGCAAGGAAAAAGACCATGTTAGCTAATGATTCACACATTCCTTTGTTTCCTCTAAATGTTGTTTTGTTTCCGGGGATGATGTTGCCGCTACATATCTTTGAAGAACGATACAAATCTATGGTTAGGGAGTGTTTAGCGGTTAATCAATCTTTTGGAGTGGTTTTAGCCAAAAATAGACGAGCCCAGGCTCCAAATGTAGCTGGTCTGACCTGTGATGATATCTACAATGTTGGTACAACTGCTCGCATCACTGCTGTGGAAAATTTAAAAGACGATCGTATGAATTTGGTGGCGATAGGTCAGGACAGGTTTATTGTAAAAGGTATTCAACCCAGTGAAGATGACTTTCTTATTGGACGGGTAGACCTTTTTCCGATGCAAGATGATGATCCTGAAAAAATAGAAAACCTGTTTAAAAAACTGCGACCAATTGTAAAACGATATCTTAATCATCTGGGGGCTGCTGCCGGCGAGGATCTTTCAAATGCAATCTTACCCACCGACCCAACTGCGCTGGCCTTTTTAGCCGGTGCGGCCCTGCAGGGACCTTTGCCTGATAAACAAGAACTGTTGTCGGCTAAATCGCTAACAACGTTAATAGTAAAAACGCTGAATATAATCGATCGGGAAGATCAAATACTTGTCTATATGTTAAAGGCTTATCACGCCCATCAACGAATTCAAAGATTACCATTTGTAGATTATTCTTTAAATTGAACTCAAACTGATAATGGCAAAGGTGCTGATCAGTTCTGTTATTTCAGTGCTCTGCTGAAGCTTAAAAACTGAGTAGTACAAAGATGTGTGGCGCTGCTGAGAGGAGTGACAGTAGAGGGCGAAGTGTAAATTATTGTAAGAGGTGAGGTAAAAAGTATGGCAACAACGTGGGCACCCGACGAAGCGCTGTTTAGATTGAGCATTGCTGATCTGGCAGCCACTGCACCAGTATCTCCTGATGAAGAAAAACGCTTGATCAGGGTTATGGTTGAGGGTAAGAAAGTAGCCCAACGATTGGCAAAAGACGAAAACTTAAGCAGTGAGCTGCGTAAGCAACTTGAAGCCAAAGTAGAAGAAGGTGCCATTGCTCGACGGACGTTAATTCAGGCCAATGGTCGCCTGGTGATTAGTATTGCCAGTAAATATACCGGACACGGGTTGAGCTTGGCTGAACTTTCTCAAGAAGGTGTGCTGGGTCTAATTAGAGCTATTGATAAATTTGATATTACCAAAGGGGTGCGGTTGAGTACCTATGCCAGTTACTGGATTCGACAGAGTGTGAGCCGGGCTGTAGCTGTGCAAACACGTGTAATTCGTCTGCCAGTGCACAAGGTAGATCACCTGGGCAAAATCAAAAAGGTGATGGGACACCTAACTCAAAAGTTGGGACGCACTCCCGAGGTGGAAGAAATCGCTGCCTTCACCGGTGACGCCCCCGAGGATATCCACGGGTTGCTGCAAGATGGGCAGGAAACTCTTAGTCTGGAAGAACCTGTGGGGGATGACGGCGCTACCCTGGCCGATTTTGTGGAGAACGATTTAACCCAGGCTCTGGAAGACCAGGTTGACTCTACTCTGTTGGAAAGGGAAATTCGCCGCGCCTTGTCTGGATTGACCGCTCGCGAAAGTCGTATCGTGGAATTGCGGTATGGCTTACGTGATGGTCAACCGCTAACGCTGCAAGATGTAGCCGAACGTTTTGGTCTGACCCGCGAGCGCATTCGCCAGATTGAAAAGGAAGCTTTGGCAAAATTGCGCCGACCAGATCAAGCAGGTCGGTTGATTGGCTTTGTCAACTAAATAGAGCACTATACAGTAAAGCCCCTGGCACAACTGATCGTGCCAGGGGCTTTTTTTTCAAACCTGTTCCTCGAAGAATCTCCTATGCCGCTGGTGAAGAAACTCTTCGGCTTCGCTTTGCTACGCCTCAGAGTGACAAGGTGAATAGTTACTCCTCCTTTATTTGGCTGGCCAGTTTTTGAATTTCTCGATTTTCTGGGATGTTAGTCAGATAACTTTCCCGTAGGGTAGGATCATCAATTTGGGCGGCCTGGGCAGCCAGGTACTGCTGACCCTGTATCAGGACCGATTTAGCTTGTTTGAATTTTTGATTGGCCTGCAATATACGATAACAAGCCAGGTAAACCATGGCCGGATGCTCGATACCCTGGGTACCGTGCTTGTTGACAAAATCCAAGGCATGACGAGCATAGGTGTCGGCTAAATCTAAATGATTGAGGGCCAAGGCTACACTACCCAGATGAGCTATATCCTCCACGGCCGCAGCTTTCTGCCGGTTATCACGTTTAATTCGCATGGCCTCTTCAAAATAATCTTTGGCTTTATCAGGCAGACCTTTGTTCAGTAAGGTCCAGCCGTAATAGGTGAGTGACTTGCCCAAGGCCCAGGGATCGTCAAGCTCTCCCAGGATTTGTAGCACGTCTACCGGTTTCTTCGCTGAATTAGGCCCCAGATGAGGATAGTTATTTAAAGCTAGCAGTGCTTCTTCTAGAAAAGTGAGCGCTTTATCATACTCTTTCAAACGACTCCAGAGGAAGCCCGTATGATAAAGGCTGTTAACTTCACCCCGGCGGTCACCGGTAGATTGGTGCGTAACCAGGGCTTCTTCTAAAAATTGATGCGCTGAATCATAATTACCCAAACTGCGCTGTATCTGTCCCAAGCCCAGTCGGGCCGATGCCTCGCCGGTCCGATCACCAATCATGCGGTACAAGGCCAATGATTGCCGGTAATATTGTTGAGCGGCCATATATTGCCCCATATCGTAATAAACCATACCCAGGTTGCTAAGACTATTGGCCAAGCCAACTTGATTGCCTATTGTCTGCCACAAATCTATAGCCTCTTGAAAAAAATAAAGGGTTACATCATAATAGATTTGCTCATAATGGGCCTGATAATGGGCGACAATTCCCAGGCTGTTAAAACAATCTGCCTGAGCCTCTTTATCGTGATGCTTTTGGGCAATGCCCAAGGCTTGCTGCAGGTAAATCTCAGCGGTTTCGTACTCCCGGCGCAAATAGAGGAGCTTACCCCAGTGATTGTATCCCTCGCCCACTAGCTTCTGGTCGCCTGCTTGTTGGGCCAGTTGCACAGAACGTTCAATAAGCTCCAAACCGGAATCGTAATCTCCATCAGTCTCATACGAATGAGCCCACTGTTTTGCAGCCAGAGCCCGGCGGCGGTTATCATTGAGGGCTTCGGCGATAAGCCCTAGCGTACCAAAATCTTCCACCGCTTGATCACGTTGGCCGATCAGGTGATACAACTTGGCTCGCTCTAAAAGGGTGTCCCAATATTCGGTCGAGAGAACGCTGCCTCCGTCCGCCAGGGGAAGATCCGCCAGCAAAGCAAGAATTTCAGAATAATAATCAATGGCAGCCTGATTGGCGTATTCCCGGCGCGCTTTCTCGGCGGCAATCTTTAAGTAATACAGCGCCTTCTGCCAATTATCGCTGCGGCGGAAATGGAAGGCCAGTGGCTCTACCTCATCGGGCACTAAGTTTTCCAGAGCCACCCCAACAGCAGCGTGTAGCTGGCGACGTTGGGCCATGAGTAATCCTTCATAGACGACTTCTTGGGTCATCACGTTGCGGAAAACATACTCCCATTTGGGAGCAGACGCTTCCAATCGAACCAATTTTGAATTTTCTAACTGGTCCAGATGAGCCGGCAAGCGGTATCTGGCCTCCCTCATAGGGTGAACCGCTGAAAGTAATGAGCGTTGAAAGCTGGCCCCAATCACAGAGGCTACCTTTAAGGTCAGTTTTTCTGTTTCTGACAGTCGATCAATACGCGTCAGGATAACGTCTTGAACGGTATCCGGTAAATCTAACGCTTGGAGCAGTTTCTGGGTCCCGTTTGCTTGACTGTCTACGACATCTAAAATAGCGCCGGCAATTTCTTGTAAGAAAAAGGGGTTTCCCTGCCCCAAATTCAATAGAATTTCTAACGCCTCTGGGGGTAGTTGTCTATCACCGAGTAAGATTTTGACCAAGTCTAAGCTTTCCTCGGCTGAGAGCGAACTGAGGTGTATCGTATGGGCATAAGGAAAGTGTTTAATATCTGTCAGGGCCTGTAAATCCGTCTCTAACGTAGACCACCGATAAACCAATACCAGCATTAACGAGGAGTCGATCAATGTTTTGGCTAAATAGGTAATCAGTGACAGCGATAGCTCATCGGCCCAATGAATATCTTCCAGCACAATTAGCAAAGGCCAGTGTTCCGCCTGGCGACGCAGTAAGGCTTCAATCAAGGCAAAAGTGTTGTTGCGTCGCAATTGACCGGAGATATTGCGGGTAAAATCGTTTTCCGGGATTTCCAGGCTCAATATATCTGCCAGTAGGGGTAAACGAGCTGCCCAATAGCCAGGTTGCTCAGGCGGATCTGCTAACTCAGCAATACCGTTGGCCAGACGGGCCAGTTGCCGCTGGGGGGAAAGATTTGCGGTCAGACCATAGATAGCAGTTAGCACCTCTCGCCAGGCCTGATAAGGCACTTGTCGCCCATAGCTAACACATTTGCTGCCATAGCCGACCCCTCCCTCTGTCATCCATTCGCGCACGATCTCCGACACCAAGCGGCTTTTGCCCAGGCCAAGCTCACCTTCGATCAGCAACAGTTGTAATTTTCCAGCCCGTGCCTGGGCAGTCGTCAGACGGACCTGCTCAAGTTCCGCCTGGCGACCAATCATCGGCTCTTCGTGCAACAGGTAACGCATGACAAATTCTTCCTGGGTGCCCTGTTCCCCCTTGACCAAATGGGCTGCCAGTGTGTCGGCCTTACCTTTGAGTGATATCTGCCCTAAACTTTCAGTCACGAAGCGTGGCCCGGCTCGCTCTTTAACGCGGTCGCTAATAATGATCGTGCCGGCCCGACCGTACTGCATGAGCCGGGCGGCTAAATTGACCGCATCACCAATAACGGTGTACTCTCGCCGACCGGGAGCGCCTACGGGGCCGGCAAAAATAGAACCCTCAGTAATACCAATAGACATCCGTAGATTTTGCTTTTGGGCTACGGTCTGTAAGCTCAGGGCAAAGGCTACTGCGCGGGTGGGGTCATCTTCGTGTGAGAAGGGGGGCGCACCAAAAAGGATCAGCAGGACCGTACCTTTATCGTCAACAGCTACCTTACCCAGCGAGCCTTCAAAACGGTAGATAAGTTCTTGGGTGGCCTGTGAAAAATTTTGGAGTTGCTCACCGGCATTAGGGTCCTCATAATCAAGGCCACCAATGCCAATAAAAAGGATGGTCATGCGGCGGAGCTCGGCCAGCCAGTCGGCTGTCTGGCCGAGACGCGCTTTAATCGCACCGGGTACATAACATTGTAAAGCTTTTTCAGCTATCTGCCGCTGTTCCAGCTCAAGTTGGCCCCAATCAAGATCAATCGGCTTTAATTTTGGTAAGGGGCTGATAACTCGATCAAGATTGACAAACTCTTGGTTATTCGCGTTGGCTGTCCCAGAAAAGAATTCTTGGGCCAATGCCCACGCTTGCGGGCTGAAGACAGTTTGACCTGGCTGGGCCCGATGTTCGGCCATAGCTACTTGGGCCAACGGGTCGCCCCCCACGACATATTCCCAGCGCTCCAATACCCCACCAACGCTACACTCCAATATCTCACCCGCCCCAATGCCTACTTTCATGGAAAGAGATGCCTGTCCTCGTGAGGTTTTAATATTGGCAAAATCCTTCATTCTGGCTTGTATTGCCAGCGCGCATTCGCCAGCGCGACGTATAGCCAATTTCATTGAGATGTCTTCGGCCGGGAAAAGAACCGTGAGGGCGTCACCAGAAAATTTTACGACCTGCCCTTGATAGGCCTCAATGATCTGGATTACCCGGGTAAAATATTGATTGATGAGATAGGTCAGCTCTTCGGTACCGGTCGGCCCGACTTGGCCTAGTAGCTCACTTAACGGAGTGAAACCGGAAATGTCGGTAAACAAAACTACAGCCGGAAAACGACGGGCTGTCGGTTCCGTCAAAATGCGGGGTTGGCGGCAAATTGCCTGGGCAATTGGCGTGGGCACATAAGCAGCTAATTTTTTTAAAAGCTCTGGGGAAACCATAGTCAGCTTCAATTGCCAAGGGTCAATACCCTAATTATTGACCATTACCAGGCAAACGTCAATAGGTTAAAGGTCAATACACCACCATGTCATTGGCAACCGGTAGCCGCCAATTAGCGTAATCGAGCTAAAACAGTGGTCGTGCCCAAAAATACAAATAGGCCGGGCGCAATAAGTCCCCAAACGTTTCCATTAAGCAACATAAACAACAGGAAGGGGACCGTAGCCAGAATGAGGCAGCCAGCCACAACGTGTCTCAAGTACCGGGAGCGACGTTTGCCTACGCTCCACCGAACTGCCTCGGCAATGAACCCGGCCACAGCGGGGGCAATAAAGAAGGATATCAGGATGATCCAAAACCCAAAACCACCCAGGATAAAAGTAAACAAGCCAGCGCTAATCAGCGACAGGGGAAAGGCAATAACAGCCGCAAGCACGTAATCAAAATTGTTGCCGCTGTAATATTTATTCTCATGCTCCCGAATACAATCCGGGCAACGGAAACCAACCGGGGTACGTTGGGCACATTTGGGACAAATCGGTTTATTACAACGGTTACAGCGCAAGCCCGTTTCAATGTGGGGATGGCGATAACAGAAAAGTAGGCCCCTATCCGTTTCAATAGCTTGCTCTTCTGAAGAAGCAGCGTGCACTTCTGCTGCCGGGTGCTCTGCGGAGTGAACAGCCAGTTTTTGCTCAACCAGAGCCAGACCAGCTTTTGCTTCACCGTTATCAGGGTCGAGCTCGAGTACTTTGCCAAAACACCGTTGTTTTTCCTCTAGAGATTCAACGACACCGGCTAACCCCAGCCAGGCTTCGATATTGTCGGGCATTTGCCGGGTGGCTTTTGTCAACAAGTGGCGTGCGTCTTCAAGGTCGCCGACACGAGCGGCGGTCAAGCCTTGCTGCACCAGGTCTGTTTTGTTTGTGTCGTTCATTCACTTTCCTCTAGACTCAGTAGATCCAATTTTCAAGCTCGGAGCGGACTACAGTCCGCGTTTTGGCCGCTGGACCGTCCCACGGGGAGGCTTCGCACTGGTCCAGCTAGAGCAAATTTGGATGTACTGAGACTCCACCTTGGCAAGTTAGCAACTTGCCCTACAAAGACCTCACTTTTTTGTTTGGGACCAACTCAGACGCTGCATAAGGGTTCGGTAGAAGTAGTTCTTCTCTTGCAGACGCACAAAACGCCCCACCGAGGAACCGGCACTCATCACCACTTCATCGCCGTCACTCAACTCAATTTCAAGTTGGCCGTCAACGGTCAGAACGGCAGTGTGGTCTGTTGATAGTTGCACACGAACGGTCACCCCTTTGGACAGAACGATGGTCCGTTCCAGGCTGAGATGAGGCGCTAAGGGAATCAGTAAAAAATTTTCCAGTTCCGGCGGTAAAATAGGGCCGCCGGCCGCTAAAGCATAGGCGGTCGAGCCGGTAGCCGTCGAGATAATCAAGCCGTCGGCCGTATAGGTGGTCAGAAAACTTCCGTCAATGTAAGTATGCAACCGGACCACACGCGCCAATCGGCCCCGACCGATGACAACTTCATTGAGGGCATCGTAAATCTTGGCCACCTGGCCCTGGTGATAGTGCCTGGCGTGAACCATCATCCGCTCTTCGATCCAATAATCACCAAGCAGCGCCTGGCGCACGCGATCACGCCATTCGGCCGGTTGTACTTCGACCAGAAAGCCCAGGCGGCCCATATTGATGCCCAAAATGGGCACTGCATGGCGAGCCGTCAAACGGGCCGCCCGCAACAGTGAACCATCGCCGCCCAGGGTGATGAGTAAGTCCAGGTATTGCAGCCGATCTTTGATGGCTTCCTCACTCCAACTTGAGCTAACCCAGGCGGAAGCGCCCATACTCTCGATAAATTCTAATATCTCGGCGGCCATAACCCGCGACTCGGCCAGCTTGGGATGATAAAGCAAGCCAACATTGCGGCAGACCAGTTGATGAGACTGAGATGGATTTTGTGGGTCGGCCATTGTTTATAACTAAGTGCCGCACGTGGGCGTGCTGGCTCCTTCCGTGAAAGTTCTTGTATCGTTGCAAAGCAGAGTGCCGCACGTGGGCGTGCTGGCTTCTCAGGTTAAAAGCCGGCTTCCGGTAATCTTTCCTTTAGCCAAGCGGCCAGATTGGATAGATCGACATTTGTCTGTTGGCTGTTATGCATATCCCGCACAGTCGCCTGGCCGGACTTGACCTCGTCTTCACCCAAAATAACGGCAAAGCTCGCCTCGACTCGATTAGCCGCCTTTAACTGAGCCTTCAGGCTGCGGTCGCCGGGAGTCAACAGGATACCGACATTTTTTTTGCGCAGCGTTTCGACCAGTTTTATCGCTTCTAATTTGGCTACTTCACCCAAATAGGAAACAGTCACCTTGGGGAAAGATTCTGGTGGCGGTCTGATGCCCAGGTGACGGAGGGCAATCACATAGCGCTCGATCCCAGAGCCAAACCCGATGCCGGGGGTAGGTTGCCCCCCCAACTCTTCGATCAAGCCATCGTAGCGCCCACCACCGCAGATCGTATCCTGGCTGCCCAGACCATCAGCTTTGATTTCAAAGACAGTTTTGGTGTAATAATCCAGCCCCCGCACAATGCGATAATCAATCTCGTACGGCCGGTTAATAGCCTCCAGGTAAGTTTTTAGTCTGGCAAAATGGTCGGCACACTCAGGGCACAGGTGGTCGGTAATCCGCGGCGCATTTTCCAGCAGAGGCTGGGTGGTTGCTTCTTTGCTATCCAGAATGCGGAGCGGGTTTTTTTGCAATCGCATCTTGTCATCAGGTGGCAATTTGCCGGCAAAGGCACTGAAATAATCCACCAGGGTTTGAACGTAGGTTGGTTTACAGACCGGGCAACCCGTGGAGTTAATGTAAAGACGCAAGCCGTAAAAGCCCAGGCTGGTAAAAAGATGCCAGGCCACACTAATCACCTCGGCATCCACGGCCGGGTCTTGCTCGCCGATGACCTCTATATCAAATTGGGAGTGTTGCCGGTAGCGTCCGGCCTGGGGTCGCTCGTGACGAAAGAGCGGTCCAATCGTCCACACCCTGAGGGGGGTGGGCAAAGTATGGAGACCATTTTCGACATAGGCTCGCATAATGCTGGCCGTAAACTCTGGGCGTAGGGCCAGTTGGTCGCCGTCCCGGTCGTCAAAAATGTACATCTCTTTTTCGACGATGTCGGTGCCCTCACCCACCCCCCGAATAAAAAGGCTGGCCTGCTCCAGGAGGGGCGTATCCAGCCGTTGATAGCCAAACAGGCTAACCGTTTCCTCAATTTTGGTCAAAATGTAGTGCCAGTAGGGTTGGTCTTCAAAAAGTACATCGCGCATCCCGGTGACGCGCTTGTATTTGGTCAATGTTCGGATTCTCCCTGGGATGATACTAAGTGGGGAAATTATAGCCTAATTTTTAGGGGATGTCTAAGCCAGTGTCTGAAAGTGGTTGACATATCCGCCCAGATGATTGCAGAACGAAGGAGATGTCCATCCTTCTAACAACTTCGTCCACATGCGGTAGGCGATAGGCTACCGCTGAATTGTCTTCTTTTCGATGTCAACGCCATCCCCCTCTGAATGGGTATGAATCTTTATTTGCTGGTATTGCTTTCCATCGGCCACAGAAATAACCATTTTTATATCAATTTCTTTTGGGATCAGTCCAAAATCCTGAAGTGTCCAAACAGTTGTAATACGGCCGCTCAGATTAGGCCATTGTTCTTTGGCCCACTGATAACGCTGGCGGCTGAACTGCCAGATGGGTTCAGGCTGGTGTTGGGGGGTAAAAGCGCAGTATTTTGTCCAAATCTCATCGTGGGGAGTTAGCGGAAATAGTATATCGAGCATAGCCTGCTCTACCTGTGCCGAATTACGTCCGTTTTCTGGAGCTACCCAGTTAAGGTGGTAGTTTTTGATAAACATAAAAATACCAAAGTTAGAATAATTTTCTATGCATTCAGCAACCTTGTCTTTTTGCCCGTAGGCTTGCTGATAGGTCTCTTCCAGTTTAAGGTTTGGTTCCTCAATACGCTCATGAGCGTGGTGATATCCATTACTGCTAAACAGGGCCGGGTCAATGTTATACAGATAATAGACCAGTTGCCTGACGCGTCGCGGGGCAACGTTAAATTTAGCCAGCGCCCCAGACTCAATCAGTTCCTCCAGGCTGTCAACAATACCACGCTGCCGGGCGTGGTCATGCGCCCGCTGAACGCCTATTTCATAAGAGATTTTGCTTGAACCCGGTGGAAATGTGGGTGGTACGTCTTTGCCGGCACGTCGCTTGAAACCGCCATTAGCAATATAAATCTGAAACAGGGTGATGACCACTCCGGCAGTGGCAATGGTTACCAGGGCATCGGTTTTTTGAGTAACCAGCACCAGAGCCATGATATAGCTCGCAATCATACCACGCAATCCGGCAAACCGCAACGATTTGGCCTCACCGGAGTTGGGGTTAATCCCTCGCTTTTGGAGCACATCATTGCGGACAAAAAATACTGCGGTGCTGGTGATAACAAAGGCGCTGACAAAACCGAAGGCGTAGTAAGCTTCAACCACCACCACCTGTCTGATAATGGGGATAAGGATGGTCGAAATGGTCCAAATAACGGCAATGCCAAGGCGGTCATCGTTAAAGAAACCGGGCATTCGTCCTAACCGGGCGGCGTTGGCGGCCACGGCGGCCCCGCCTACATAACCACCCCCCTGGGCCAGCAGTAGGATAATAGCCAGAAGCACACCGGCAATCAACAGAAAACTCTCCCCCAACGTTCCGCTAATGGCATAATTCAAGGTGCGGGCAATGGCAATATCGCGCGATACTGTTTCAACATATTCTTCACCAGAAAGATGCGCAATATCATCGGTATGGTATTCACCCGATCCCAACAGTTGGGCGGCAGCGCGTTCGGCAGGCAGAGACTGGTACAGGTTTTCCGCGGCCAGGCGATCCGCATCTGTCACCACAATATCATCCGCTGCAACGCTCCGGCCCAGTGACTGCGCGGCCACAATTTCGTATTCAATCAAAAGGGTGCTGTAGCCTTCAGTGGCCGGAATGTCCCAGCGCTGCGCCGCGTAAAGCTGCACTACTCCGGTACCTATCAAAAAAATAGCGGCCAGTGTTAGAGCCGTGCTAATGACTTTCCACTTGGGGCGCGCGGCGTGTTTGCCGCTGGCCGGAATGACCTCGTAGCCGGAAAAACCCAACATAGCGCTCGACATAGAACGGAAGAATAGTTGAAAGAATAGCACAGTGCCAATAGTGGAGATGTTTTGTTGCACCCGTATCACATGCTCCACAACCCCGTTTGTCTCCAGCCGGCTAACAATACCTTCTGTCAAAAAAGCCCATTCCGGGTTGGATACTGCCAGCACGCCCACCATCGTAAGAGCAAGGATGGTGAATAGCGTAAACGCGCCGCCGCCAATCAGAAACAGGGGAACAGCCCGTTTGGGTCCCATGGCCACCAGCACCACCATAATAAAAAAAGCATAAACTTCTGCCAGTAAAATACGATAGGGGGCCAGTTCGGGCAAGACCAGCATCGTCACATCAGAGGCGGATATTGAGCTGATAATAATGGTTAGTACGGCATCAAGGAAAAAGAGGCTGGTGCCCACCCATGACAGCCAGCGCATCCAGACCGGACCAATGGCCTCGACCAGCGGGCCACTGCCGCCGGCATTGGGCCGCAAATATGAACCTGCTTTGTAAGCGGGTACAATACCAAAAAATAATAAAGCCGATAAAACGATAAAAGCCCACATAGCAATGGGGTGATAACCTCCGGCCCCATATATGGCCAGCAGCGTTTGGTAGGCGGCCACGCTAAAAGCATCTGCGGCAATTTCAAATATGAGAGCCAGAATACCTAATCCAACGCCACCTAATAACAAGCCCTCAACCATAAGGCGTGGTAGCTGCCGGTTGGCTTCTCGTTGTTCTAGTGGATTGATGTAGCTTTTTAACATGCTTGTAGTCCTCCATGTACGGATGGATTCATTTTATAAAAATATATTATAACTCCTAAACTTTTTGAATAACAAAGAGCCACCCTTGTGATAGAGGCTGGATTTTGCAGGCCGACCAAGTCCGGGGAGTTGGGATCAATAAGAAGAGGATTTGGTTGGTAGGGGGTGTGAATGGATTTAGTTTCGGCGTGGCCGGGTATGAGGGGGACCGGGGACAAAGTTGAAGGTTTTGAGGTAGGGACGCCAGAATTTGGTGGCGTACTTGGGGATGCGGTCGTATCCGGTGCCACCGGTCTCGTACCAGAGATGATTGAAGTCTGCGCCAGCTATTCTGTGATCGAGGTTGAGTTGGGGTGGTGGTTCGGCGGGGGAGGGTGAGGAGAGGGGGGAGAGGATAATCTCGGCGGGGGGTTGGCCGGCGGCCAGGGTGATGGCACGAATGAGTTGTTTTTTTAGGCGGTGTTCAACCCATTCGAGGGCGGGGGGAGGGACGGTGATGTGGTAAACGCCGTCGTCGTCAACTTCTAATAGCCGGGTGTGGGCAAAGGCAAAGTCGAAGGTTTGATTTGTGGTGGTGCTGCGCAGGGCGGAGAGTATGGTTGACCAGATGTCGTTTGTCATATTTCATTTTCTAACCTCGAATATGAACTCCAGCATCG
>DAOUMU010000021.1:0-1542 GCA_034409055.1 Anaerolineae bacterium | reverse complement strand
GTCGTGGCCCCGTTTGGACCGGCTGAAGCCTCGACTCCACAATATATCTGCCCCCAAATTGAAATACACCCCTCCGGTAACGGGAGACATTTACTTGAGATACCTGGCCAGAAAATCAAGGGTGAGGTGATATACTGTCAACGAATCAGCATCACCTTCTTCGGTCAGGAGGTAGTGACTGGCGCCGTCGAAAAAATGGGTTTCGTATCGAGCGTCGATTTGGGCCAGGTTTGCGGCCAACAGTTCGCTCTGCTGGTAGGGCACCACCTCATCGCTACGGCTGTGTAGGATGGCCAAAGGGGGCATATCAGGGCGGACATGGTAAGCCCCGGAGTAACGCCAGTAGGGCAGGGGCTCACGGTCAGGCAACCCCAGGGCAATCAAGACCTGGTCAAGGCCAAAGGGGGGGATGTGTGTTCCGTTTTCCAACCGCCGCCGCATATCGAATAGGTCGGTGGGTGCCCCCAGCAAGACGGCAGCCTGAACATTCTGATCACGTTGCAGCAGACGTTGTACGTGCAAGCCGCTGTAGCTACCGCCGAGGATGGCCAGCTTAGTGCCGTCGCTGCCCGGAAACATTCCGGCCCGGGCAAAGGCCACCAGCCGTGCCAACTCGTCAATATCCCGCTCCAAATCGAAGCTGTAGGCCGGACCGCTGGCCAGGACCGCATAGCCAGCGGCGGCCAGGGGTAAACTGGCACATTCCCAGGTGTCGGCTGGACCGGGATAGACGGCCAGTAGGATGGGTAGTCGGCTGGTGGTGGTGGCCGTCAACGGCGTGTAGAAGAAGGTCAATTGATTGGGCTGCCCGCCGCTATCAAAGGTAACCTGTCGCCGGGTGGCGCTGGATTCAAGGGGCGTGGTGCAAGTCAGATTGACCGGCTCGCTAAGGGCCAAATCCTGACCGGGGGCAACCATCCGGGCTGACTCCAGCGGCAGAACAGCATCGGCCCTTGTTTCTGCTCCGGCTTTAATTCTTACTCGGCCCCAGAGACCGCCCAAGATCACATCACGATAGCCGGGCGCACCGGCTACCGGTCGATACGTGCCTGCAGGGATACCGTCAATGGTGTAGTGACCATTGGCCTGGCTGCGGGTGCTGTAACTGGTCCCATCCCAGCGGGCGACCAATACCCAGGCCCCTTCAATGGGCCGGTCTTGTTCATCGCGTACCGTACCCCGCAGTGTACCCGTCTCACTTATGGCCGGTTGGCCGACCTTCGTCCACCACCAGGTTAAAGCATGATGCTGAAGCGTATTACGGATCGGCCAAATGGCCATATGATCGGTGGTGGCCAGCCAGGTCAGAACCAGCGCCAGGACTAACACCACGCCAGCCACAACGCGCCATCTTTTTTTGGTAGTTACCTTCATTGGCGAAGCATCCATACTTACTCCGTAGAAATTTTGGTGATCGATTATGCGTAATTCATTGCCAAGCATCCTGAGTAGCGCGGAACAGAGTGGAGCGCGTATCGAAGGGTGCGGTTTTGCATCGAATCGGCGCGTTTACCGCACCCTTCGATACGGTTTCCGCTGCGC
>DAOUMU010000020.1:0-8765 GCA_034409055.1 Anaerolineae bacterium | reverse complement strand
TCTCGTATTAAGAGCGACTCCCCTCAAGTCACCTGCGCCCACAGCGGATAGAGACCGACCTGTCTCACGACGGTCTGAACCCAGCTCGCGTGCCGCTTTAATGGGCGAACAGCCCAACCCTTGGGACTTACTCCAGCCCCAGGATGCGACGAGCCGACATCGAGGTGCCGAGCCTCCCCGTCGATGTGAACTCTTGGGGGAGACTAGCCTGTTATCCCCGGGGTAGCTTTTATCCGGTAAGCCACGGCCCTTCCACTCGGTACCGTGGGATCACTAAGCCCGTCTTTCGACTCTGCTCGACTTGTAGGTCTTGCAGTCAAGCTCCCTTATGCCTTTACACTCTTTGGCTGGTTTCCATTCAGCCTGAGGGAACCTTTGGGCGCCTCCGTTACCCTTTCGGAGGCGACCGCCCCAGTCAAACTGCCTACCTGACACTGTCCGGCTGCCGGATCACGGACAGCCGTTAGGGCCAAAACTTAACCAGGCTGGTATTTCAACGACGGCTCCACCGACACTGGCGTGCCAGCTTCTCAGCCTCCCAGCTATCCTACACAAGTCAAGCCCTAACTCAATGTCAAGCTACAGTAAAGCTCCACGGGGTCTTTTTGTCCTTCTGTGGGTAATGCGCATCTTTACGCATAGTTCAATTTCACCGGGTCCCTCGTTGAGACAGTGCCCCGCTCGTTACGCCTTTCGTGCGGGTCGGAACTTACCCGACAAGGAATTTCGCTACCTTAGGACCGTTATAGTTACGGCCGCCGTTCACCGGGGCTTCAATTCGGAGCTTGCACCCCTCCTCTTAACCTTCCGGCACTGGGCAGGCGTCAGCCCCTATACTTCCTCTTGCGAGTTTGCAGAGACCTGTGGTTTTGTTAAACAGTCGGCAGGGCCATTTCTCTGCGGCCCCGGCCAGCATCCGCAAGGCAAGCTTGCTTCACCGGCCAGGGCGATCCTTCTCCCGAAGTTACGGATCTATTTTGCCTAGTTCCTTAACGAGGGTTCTCCCGATCGCCTTGGTCTCCTCTACCCGTCTACCTGTGTCGGTTTGCGGTACGGACACCAGAGTTTCAACGCTTAGAGGCTTTTCTTGGCAGCTTGGGCTTGACCACTTCCGGCCTTACGGCTCCGCATACAACTCCTCAGACTCCCCTCGCGGATTTGCCTACGAGGATCAACGCCCTACGAGTTCTGACCGGGACTTTGAGTCCATCTCCCGGCTGGTCTACCCTTCTGCGTCCCCCCATCACTCCACTCTGGTGGTACAGGAATATTAACCTGTTGTCCATCGCCTACGCCTTTCGGCCTTGGCTTAGGCCCGACTAACCCGACGCGGATTAACCTTCCGTCGGAAACCTTAGACATACGGCGAACATGTTTCTCGCATGTTTTACGCTACTCATGCCGGCATTCTCACTTCTGCAGGCCGCAAACTGTCCTCACGGTCAGCCCTGTTTTCTAATCTCCTGCAGAACGCTCCCCTACCATCCAGCAGCTTTGAGTAGTCATCAGTCATCAGTTGCCAGTTGTCAGAAATAAATCTGACGACTGGTTTTACTGAGAACTGGTTATTGACTACTGACTACTGAATTCGCAGCTTCGGTGTATAACTTAAGCCCCGTTACATTTTCGGCGCAAGGCCACTAGACCAGTGAGCTATTACGCACTCTTTAAAGGGTGGCTGCTTCTAAGCCAACCTCCTGGATGTCTCGGTAGTCTCACATCCTTTCCCACTTAGTTATAACTTGGGGACCTTAGCTGGCGATCTGGGCTGTTTCCCTTTCGACAACGAAACTCATCTCTCGCTGTCCGACTCCCATGCTCTCAAGTATCGGCATTCGGAGTTTGGTTTGGTTTGGTAAGCGATGGGCCCCCTAGCCAATCCAGTGCTCTACCTCCGATACTAAACGCATGAGGCTAGCCCTAAAGCTATTTCGGGGAGAACAAGCTATCTCCGGGTTCGTTTGGCATTTCACCCCTAACCACAGTTCATCGGAACACTTTGCAACGTATACCCGTTCGGTCCTCCACGAGACATTACTCCCGCTTCAACCTGACCATGGTTAGCTCACCCGGTTTCGTGTCTACTCCCTGCAACTGAACGCCCTATTCAGACTCGCTTTCGCTACGGCTTCGCCTGTTACTGGCTTAACCTCGCTACAGAGCGTAACTCGCCGGCTCATTCTCCAAAAGGCACGCTGTCACCCGTTCCTGCTTTCAAACAGGCATAGGGCTCCAACTGATTGTAGGTACACGGTTTCAGATTCTATTTCACTCCGCTCACAGCGGTTCTTTTCACCTTTCCCTCACGGTACTTGTTCACTATCGGTCGTCAAGAGTGTTTAGCCTTGGGAGGTGGGCCTCCCTGCTTCCCACAGGATTAGCGTGCCCCGTGGTACTCAGGATCACCGGCTAGAGTCTGTTCGTTTTCGTATACGGGACTGTCACCCTCTACGGTTTACCTTTCCAGCATAATTTTACTAACGAACAGATTTGTAACTCCAATGCCAGGTCCTACAACCCCACTGTACAAAAGCACAGCGGTTTGGGCTACTCCGCGTTCGCTCGCCACTACTAACGGAATGATCTCTTTTCCTCGGGTTACTAAGATGTTTCAGTTCACCCGGTTCCCTTCCTCTGGCCTATGTGTTCAGCCAGGGATACCTGGGGATTAGCCCAGGTAGGTTTCCCCATTCGGATATCTTCGGATAATAACACCTGCTGGCGGCTCCCCGAAGCTTATCGCAGCCAACCACGTCCTTCATCGGCTCTTGACGCCAAGGCATCCCCCGTGCACCCTTAGTAGCTTAATCACACGTGTTTACCCTGACAGAGAACTTTTCGTTCTATTTAGTTTTTAAGGTACTATCCTGGCCAGTAAACTTGATTGCTTACTGGTGGCTAACCATTTGCCTGCTGCGAATGATTACCCACCAAGAAACAATCCCGCTCTTCAGACATAAAAAAAGCCTGACATACCGCCAGGCTACCTCCAACCCAAGGATATGCCACCCCCCTGTTATTTTATTGCCAACAAAACCAAGTTATGCATGCATTTTTCCCAGATGGGAATCGTCTATATTAGGATGATAACTTACCACCACTTAGCTGGATTGTCAAGTACGGGTGGTGGAGATGAGGGGACTCGAACCCCTGACCTCCTCCGTGCAAGGGAGGCGCTCTCCCAACTGAGCTACATCCCCTAACTTCAATTAACAATTGTCAATTGTTAATTGTTAATTACTAATTGTTAATTGACTTTAGGTGGGCCTGAGTAGACTCGAACTACTGACCTTCCCCTTATCAGAGGGATGCTCTAACCAACTGAGCTACAGGCCCAACTATAACCTTAACAACTGAGAAGTAACAGGAATCTGCCAGTGGGTAAATATCTAATAGTTGGGTAGTGCCAACAGACCCATTATCCAGGATAACAGATCGTTGGTGTCTTCCCTAGAAAGGAGGTGATCCAGCCGCAGCTTCCGCTACAGCTACCTTGTTACGACTTCATCCCAGTCACCGGTCCCACCTTAGGCAGCTCCTTCCTTTCGGTTAGGTCACCGACTTCAGGTGTTACCGACTCCCATGATGTGACGGGCGGTGTGTACAAGGCCCGGGAACGCATTCACCGCACTATTGCTGACGCGCGGTTACTAGCAACTCCACCTTCATGCAGTCGAGTTGCAGACTGCAATCCGAACTGAGGCCGGCTTTGAGGATTAGCTTCACCTCGCGGTGTGGCAACCTGTTGTACCGGCCATTGTAGCGTGTGTGTAGCCCTGGATATAAAGACCATGCTGACTTGACGTCATCCCCAC
Organism: Anaerolineae bacterium; assembly: GCA_034409055.1. GTDB lineage: Bacteria > Chloroflexota > Anaerolineae > 4572-78 > J111 > DAOUMU01. The sequence continues at coordinate 4,950 of DAOUMU010000020.1, read as the reverse complement.
CTTCCTCCGGTTTGATACCGGCAGTCTCGTTAGACACATGTAACTAACGACAAGGGTTGCGCTCGTTGCGGGACTTAACCCAACATCTCACGACACGAGCTGACGACAGCCATGCAGCACCTGTGATGGCTCCCCGAAGGGTCGTTCCGCTTTCGCTTCACTACTACCAACATGTCAAACCCAGGTAAGGTTCTTCGCGTATCATCGAATTAAACCACACGCTCCGCTGCTTGTGCGGGCCCCCGTCAATTCCTTTGAGTTTTAGCCTTGCGGCCGTAGTCCCCAGGCGGGATACTTAACGCGTTAGCTTCGGCACTGATGGGGTCAATACCACCAATACCCAGTACCCATCGTTTACAGCGTGGACTACCGGGGTATCTAATCCCGTTCGCTCCCCACGCTTTCGCACCTCAGTGTCAGGTGTGGACCAGAGAGTCGCCTTCGCCACTGGTGTTCCTCCCGATATCTACGCATTCCACCACTACACCGGGAATTCCACTCTCCTCTTCCAACCTCAAGCACTGCAGTTTTGGACGACCTCTCCCAGTTAAGCCAGGAGCTTTCACGCCCAACTTACAATACCACCTACGTGCGCTTTACGCCCAGTAAATCCGGATAACGCTTGCCCCCTACGTTTTACCGCGGCTGCTGGCACGTAGTTAGCCGGGACTTATTCTTGAGGTACCGTCATTATCTTCCCTCGAAAAAGGACTTTACAACCCGAAGGCCTTCATCGTCCACGCGGCGTTGCTGCGTCAGGGTTGCCCCCATTGCGCAATATTCCTCACTGCTGCCTCCCGTAGGAGTATGGACCGTGTCTCAGTTCCATTGTGGGGGGTCACGCTCTCACGCCCCCTAGCCGTCTTCGCCTTGGTAGGCCATTACCCCACCAACAAGCTGATAGCCCGCAGGCCCCGCCCGAGGCACCGGAATTTTAGTCCAAGCTCTCTAACTACTTAGACATCCGGGGTATTAGCCGTGGTTTCCCACGGTTATCCCCCTCCTCGGGATAGGTCACCAACGTGTTACTCACCCGTTCGCCACTTTCCACCCAATACTAGGTACCGGGCTTCACGTTCGACTTGCATGTGTTAAGCACGCCGCCAGCGTTCATCCTGAGCCAGGATCAAACTCTCCGTAAAATTATTATCAAGCAGACTACATCCGCTTGAGAATTAACGTTTGAGCCAAAACACTAGCTGGATTCCTGTTACTTTTCAATTGTTAAGGTGCTTATTAAAGCTTCAACAAACTAGCAAATAAAAACCGACACCCCATTTGCTATGGATGCCGGTGGAGACGCATCAAACCACAAAACTTAAAAGTGGTTTTAGATCAGATTACGTCTCCCTTCTATTGTAAGGAACTTTCTACAGCTATGTGTAGACGAGTTCAGTTCATCGCTTAGCGCAATCTTCATTATATCATATCGATTACGCTTTGTCAAGACTTCAATAGACCTGAATATACAAATTTTGGGTTGATTTTGTATTGTTTCTTGTCTCGACAACAATTAGGGATAATAACACATTTCTGATGGTTTGTCAACTCCTTTTTGAGCCCGATTTAACTCTTTTAATGTGAATCTAGTACAACTCACTGCGGCCACTCAAGGCCCGGCTCAGGGTGATTTCATCAGCATACTCCAGGTCGCCACCGATTGGCAAGCCACGAGCCAGACTGGTAATTTTCAGCGGTTTAGCTTCAAACTGGCGCACAATGTACCTGGCCGTCGCTTCCCCTTCCAGATTGGGGTTGGTGGCGATGATTATCTCCCGTACCTCAACTTCACTGGCACGCACCCGTTCCAGGAGTTCAGCAATTCTTAAATCCTCCGGCCCTATCCCTTCAACGGGGGCAATAACCCCGTGTAGCACATGATATAGTCCGTGGTAATCTCGTGTGCGCTCAATAGCCAGTACATCCAGCGGCTCTTCCACCACACAGATGATTGATCGATCCCGATTCTCATCACTGCATATGGGGCAAGGATCACTTTCAGCAATATTGAAGCATTGTGAGCAAAAGAGAACCTTCTCATGAAGCTCACGAAGCGCCTCGGCTAGAGACAGGGCCCGTTCTGCTGGATTGCGCAACAAATAAAAGGTCAGCCGGGAGGCAGTTTTTGGCCCAATACCTGGCAGTCGAGAAAACTCATCAATTAATTTTGTCACAGGGGCAGGGGTTATTGGCATAGAATCATCCCCCCAACATTTAAAGAATAAAAAGCGTATTGCGCACCTTGATAACACACACACCCATATATACGTAATACGCAGTACGTAAGGCTAAAACAGTCCCGGTATATTCAACCCGCCGGTAATGTCCCCCATCTCCTCTGCGGCCAGATTCTGAGAGGCTTCTACCGCCTCATTGATCGCCGCTAGAATTAAATCTTGTAACATTTCTACATCTTCTGGGTCTACCACCTCGGGGTCAATGGTGATCGATTGCAATTTCTGGTGACCCGTCATCACCACAGTGATTACGCCACCACCAGCGGAAACTTCCACGGTCTTATCCCCAAGGGCTTCCTGGGCCTCCAGCATTTGCTGCTGCATGGCCTGCAATTGGCCGGCCAATCCGCCCTTCATCCCACCGGGAATACTCGGGCCACCGCCTCCACCCCCAAGGGAAAAACCTTTACCTTTACCTTTACCTTTTCTTTTGGCCATAGCTGTTCTCCTGAGTTAAATTATGTAGGGCAAGTTGGCAACTTGCCCCCGGCACCGTTGACAAGTTAGCAACTTGCGTAGTGCAGAAAAGAAAAATTCTATAGTATCAATTTACTTAACAACTTTGCCCCCCAATTCTTCGGCCACCTTTACCAATGCCTCCAAATTTTCGTTTGCTGTTGTTTCATCACCGCCAATTTGTGACGCCTCAGCCACGGTTTTTTCAGATAAAAAATGAACGGTGACCGGTCGTCCTATGGCCTGGCTGAAAGCTGTGTCGAGAGCCACTTTAGGTTGTGGTTTCTCAAATCGTCTTTTCATCAACTCAGACGTAACAAAATGTATCTCCCGACCAGACACCTTGTGCAATCGAACCTGGCTGCGCAGGGCTTCTGCCATAATTTTATTTTTCTTTTCGATGTCCTTAGAAACTTGCTCAAAACAGGCTTGAACAGCCTCAAAGGTAATCTCCGCTTCCGTTTCAGCAGAAGTCGCAGCTTCTACTAAAGCCTCTTCGGGTGGGGGGGGGAGCGCAGATGTTGATGGTGTCTCAACTTCAGCCGCAGCAATTTGGGGCGCTGTCGACGGGGTAGTCACTGGTTCGGGGACTGAGGGCGCTACGGCTGTGGGCGTGCTCGCTTCAACAAAAGCCAACTCCAGCGGCAATTGGGGCACGGTTAACAGGCCCGATTTTATATCTACCAGCGCTTCATTAAATAAACTGGTTGCTCTGACAAGCGCCGGACCATCGGTCCGGGCGGCCTGAGCCTGCATCATGGCCAGCATTTCTGTAGACAAATTCAACCATCCTGCCCCATTACCCAGCTTGACCAGCATCAGTGACCGTAAGTACTCCACGATCTCGCGGGCAAACTGCCGGGGATCTATCCCATCACTGGCCACCCGGTTGATGATATCCAATCCCGTGGCCACGTCCCGATTGATCATCGCTTCCACTAACTCTGCCACCGATTGTGAGGCGACCGCTCCCAGGACCGTTTGCACCAGCTCAAGCGTAATCGTCTCGCTGCCATAGGCTGTCAACTGATCCAGTAAACTGATGGCATCGCGCATCGAACCGTTACCTTGCCGGGCAATATATTCCAGGGCCGCTGGTTCGGCTGTTAACTCTTCTTCCGTCACAATATAGGCCAATCGCTGGACAATATCGCTCAGCTTGATACGTTTAAAATCAAATCGCTGGCACCGCGAGGTAATCGTGGCCGGAATCTTCTCCGGCTCTGTGGTGGCCAGGACAAAAATGACATGATCCGGCGGTTCCTCTAACGTTTTAAGCAAAGCGTTAAAGGCAGAGTTGGAGAGCATATGGACTTCGTCAATGATATAGAATTTAATCTGAGCTTCGCCAGGCCGAAACCCCACCTTCTCTCGCAAATCACGCACGTCATCCACACTGGTGTTCGAGGCCGCATCGATCTCGATTAAATCCAATAAACGGCCCTCGTTGACGGCCACACAAATCCGGCAGTTGTTACATGGTCGCTCGAGACCAGCTTCTGCCAGACAATTGACGGCTTTGGCCAACAACCGGGCCGTACTGGTCTTGCCGGTGCCCCGTGGGCCGGCAAAAAGGTAAGCATGGGCTACCCGATTCAGTTTCAGGGCGTTAACCAGGGTTTGGGTGATGTGCTGCTGCCCAATCACTTCATCAAATGTCCGGGAACGCCATTTTCGATATAGGGCCAGGGAAGCCATTTGACGAAATTCTCCTCTTACACTGGAAACCAAGCTAGCAATAGTTTACCATTCAAGTCTCATTTCGGCAAGGAGTTTCGCTTCTCTCCAATCGAGACTATAATTAAAGCTTAAGAATTTTCGAAAAATTAAGGAGTTTCTTATGGCTGACCGGCCTTTAATTCTGATAACCAACGACGATGGCATTGAATCTCCCGGTCTGTCTGCTGCCGTTCGGGCCGTGGCTGATTTGGGTGACTTATTAATTGTAGCGCCCAGTTCCCAACGGACTGGCGCCGGACGCAGTTATCCCCCTGTACACGACAAAGCGATCTACCCCACCGAAATTCTGCTAAACGGTAATCATCACCCTGCTTACAAAGCCGACGTTTCGCCGGCCCAGGCAGTAATGCTGGCCGTGTTGGAATTGGCCGAGCGTCCCATTGACTTGTGTTTGGACTTTGGACAAAACAGATGAGACATTGAACCTTAACAAACAAGCGAAACAGTGCCATAATTGTCCAACTTAAAGGCAGAAGGCCAGAAAATGACAACCAAACTGGAACAGTTTCGTTTAGAT
>DAOUMU010000019.1:0-6717 GCA_034409055.1 Anaerolineae bacterium | reverse complement strand
AGTTTTGAGCACCTCAATTTTATCATATCAAGCCAGCAAAACCAGAATTTGACTGGAAAAATCGTTATTGCCATAATGCCAAGAGTTTTTTGACAATCAACAAAAAATCTTAACTTGTAACAAATGGACTTATACCTCCCTCATCTTTCTAAAATTATCCGAGGCCGCCCCGATTGTCGGGATTACGTCTTCGCTCAACACCTCATCCAAAAAGGCCCGAATTGGTGGGATGACGGGCGGATCATCGTGTAGCACCATTGTGTAATGATTTACCCCTGATACGTCTGCCCGCCGGCCTTTTGGAATCCAGGCCACAATGGCTTCTGTTTCAGGCTCGGTAAAGATGTGGGCGCGATCACCGCCGAGCAAACCTTCTCCGGCCCGGATGAACAGCGCCGGACATTGGACAAAGGGGAAATGGAGACACATACTGTAATGAAAGTACAGGTCGAGGTCACGCTGAAGTCCCTCGGCTGAGGCTTTAGGGCGAACCACGCCGTTGGATAAAATTTCGACATCCTGGCGCAGGTATGCCTCCAGGGTTTCACTCCAGGAATTATTGTAGAAAGGCAAGGCCCGCATTGCCTCAAGATAGGCCGCCATCGACGGGTAGTGCTTGTCAAGATGCTCCAGGGTGGGACGTATCGCCTCCAGCACCCGCTCGGTTGGGTCGGCTCCGCCTTCAATCATCACGATTGCTTGCACGCGCAGAGGACGAATAGAGGCCAGATATGTGCCGGTGGTGGCCCCAAATGAGTGGCCAATAATCGCAAAGGTATCAAAGCCCAGCGCATCGGCAAACTGCAAAATATCGCGGGCGTGGTAGGCCAAGCCATAACCCTCAGCCGGTTTGTCACTATCTCCCCGGCCTCGCAAGTCCAGCGCAAACAGATGATACGTCGGGGCCAGACTCTGGGCGATTTTGGTAAAAGACCCTTTATGCCCGGCAAAACTGGGTAAACAGATCACCGGCCCTTTTTTACCTGGCCATTCGGTGTAGCTCAAGGTGATGCCGGTAAGCCGGATAGTTGAAGTTTTGTTGTTGGTTGTCATTGGGTCAAGGCGCTACAATATTGAAGAGGGATTCCCCGCCGGGTGATTGATTGGCACAATACGACCTCTTTACTGTTTAATTTCGCTGGAGCGAACCTCAAAACTTAAATTCCCCCTCCGCTTCCTCGTTCTCTACTTCGGTTATTTCTCTTGGCTCACCTTCGGCTTCCAGCTCGGCCAACGATTCCCGTAGCACAGCAATAAAACGCTCATTCTCTTCCGGTAGACCGACCGAGACCCGCAGATGGGTGGGTAGATAAAATTGATTCATTGGCCGGACGATGACCCCCCGTCGTAAGAGTCGTTCAGACACCACGGCCGGAGCAAAGGGAGGCTTGAAAAGGATAAAATTGCTCTGGCTGGGCCACACCCGTATATCCAGTTGGAGCAATTGATCGTAGAGCCAATCTCTACCGGCGACGGTAATAGCCACAGTTTTTTCAAGGTGAGCTTTGTCCTGGAGACTGGCTATGCCCCCAACAACGGCCAACTGGTTCAAGTGGAAAGATTGGCGAGACCGGGAAAGATAACGAGCAACCTCCGGCGGCGTAATGGCATAGCCCAGGCGCAATCCGGCCAGGCTAAAAGCTTTGGAGAAACTGTGCAAAACGACCACATTTTTACCCTGACGAACATACGCCAACGAGTTGGGAAAATCATTGGTGGTAGCAAAATGATGATACACCTCGTCGATGACGATGAGGATATGGGGCGGCATATGATTGACCAGGGTCTCCATTTGCTCTGCGCCGATCGTGCCCCCGGTCGGATTATTAGGAGTGCATAGGTAGACCAGTCGAGTCTGGGCGGTAACAGCCGCCAGGATAGCTTCCACATCATACACAAAGCGGCTGGAGTTCAGGTTTACATACACCACAGTGGCCCCGACCCGGCTAGCGGTGATGTCGTAAACGGGAAAGGTAGGGCGGCAGATGATACATTCTTCACCCGGCTTCAGAAAGCTGAAGGCAATCATGGCCAGCACATCACAGACGCCATTGCCGGTGAAAAAGTTATCAGGCGTCATCTCCTGGCCAACGCTGTCGGCCAGGGCAGCGCGCAAATCCTCGTCACCCATAGGTGGATAACGGTTCAAGCCAGTGGCTGCCTGTTGAATAGCCTCGATGGCCAGGGGCGAGGGACCAAGCGGACTCTCATTGGAGGCCATTTTAATCACCCTGTCCAGGCCATATTCCTTTTTAATTGACTCAATTGAAGCCCCTCCTACGTAAATAGGCGCAGCAGCAATACACGGGTCAAATTTTAGGTATGGTGGATTACTCACTCTACTCCTCCTCAAAATTATAGGTCGGTCACCTAAATTTTCTTGCTTTCGGGCAATTGCAATCGAGGCTTTAACCGGTAAATGAGTGAACCTAAAACCGGCTAAAGCCTCGATGCCAGCCATAATGCCTAATTTAGTGGCGATAAATTGACGCTTTTTTCAAGTCGCCCAGTATACATCCAAACCTATTTTTTGCCTAATGTTACCTCCCACGTACCATGCTGACACTGCTATTTCCGTATCTTTAACTTGTATCCTCGAGCCATGGCCGGACACGTCCACATCCTCCTCTTCCACTTCTTGCACCGACCGTTTGAGAAACTCACGTACTTCGTCCATTGTAAATATTCAGTGAAACCGCCTCTAATAGGTATGGAGTCGAGGCTTCAGCCGGTCGTTGGCCTCGAATCCCCGGCTAATCCCACAGGGAGGCTTCGCAGTGCGTAGCCTCCCTGTGGGACAGCCTCGACTCCTTTAACACAAGCCAAAGTCTGTCTAATCAGATGACGGTTTTACTGAATATTTACTGTCCATATATCCGGTGCGATCAGGGCTGCGGAAAAGCGCTCCGGCCATGCGGACCGGGTCGCCATTTGTTGAGGACACGCCGGGAACCCAGGACCAATCCTTCGGGCATAAAGATCATCATCAGGACCAAGATCACCCCGAAGGCAATGATCTCATGCTCACCACCGGCTCCTTCCAGGATGAGGTGTAGACGTGACCGTAGCAATTCTTTCAGGCTGAAGATGAAGGCCACCCCAAAGGGGGCGCCCCAAATAGTTGACATCCCCCCCACAGCCGCCATCACCACCAATTCTAACGACCCACCAAAGTTGAAGGGAGTTGGTGAAACAGCCGCTTGAAAATGGGCATACAAGCTACCGGCCAGGCTGGCATACATTGTACTAATCACCAAGGCAGTGACTTTAAACTGTGAGGTGTCAATCCCCATCGTCTCGGCCGCCAGTTCACTACCGTGGATGGCCCGAAAAGCTCGTCCGAGCCTGGAGTTGATGATGTTGAGGGCAATCACAATGGCCAAAATCGCTACGAACCAAACCAGGTAGTAGTAACGCTCAATCGGCCAGATTTCAAAAGTGCCCACGCTTAATCGGGGAACACTATGAATCCCATCGAAGCCGCCGGTCAGATCAAGGGTACTGATTTTAAGGCCAAAGTTCTCACGAAAGAGGATATTTATCATAACCCCCAGGCCAAGAGTAGCCATAGCCAAATAGTGGCCTTTCAAACGCAAGATAGGACATCCAACCAGATAAGCAAAGCCAGCGGTAAAGAGCATAGCCACAATCATCCATAGCCACGGCCACCACCAATTATCGGCCAGGCCGACCGGTAAGCCCAGGGTCTGAGCCCGGGTGGTCAGGATAGCAGAAGCGTAGGCACCCATACCATAAAAGGCAGCCTGTCCCAGCGAAATCTGCCCGGCATACCCCATCAGCAAATTCAAGCCGACGACGACAATGGTTAAAATCCCAATTCGCACCACCGTGTCAAAAGTGATGATGCCATCGGTCAGGTCGGCAAAATCCAGGCCACCGGGTTGGGCCGTCTCAAACCAGCCAATCAGTAGAACCAGAACAATCAAGATGACGATGCCGATTAAGTGACCATATTTAGCCCAGGTAGCTGAAGGAGTCGAGGCTTCAACCGGAGTAGCTGAAGGAGTCGAGGCTTCAGCCGGACTAGCTGAAGGAGTCGAGGCTTCAACCGGAGTAGAACTTTTCATAACCTATTATCCTACACCTTCTCAGTGGCTTGTCGTTTACTCAAGATGCCGTGGGGTCTAAACAGCAAGATCAAAATCAGAATGATGAAGGCAAAAATATCTTTGATGCCGGCCTTGGTCACGCCGGCCCCGATATTTTCAATGATACCCAGCAAAACGCCGCCAATAACAGCGGCCGGAGAATTAATCAGCCCCCCCATAATCGCGGCCACAAAGCCCTTTAAGCCCAGGCTGAGACCCATATCATAAGTGGGTCGGGTTACCGGGGCTAATACAATCCCACCAATGGCCCCCAAAGCAGCGGCCATAGCAAAGGCCAACACTGACATCCGGTTGGGGCTAATGCCCATCAAACGGGCAGCTTGTCTATTGACAGCACAGGCCCGTAGCCCTTTACCCCACATCGTTCGATCAAAGAAATAAGCCAGCCCGGCCAGCACAATGGCCGTCGTGCCCCAAATCCAAAAACTTTGGGCTTTGACAATTACCCCGCCAAACCTGAAGGTATGATCCCTCATGGCTAAGGTGGTAAAGGCCGGCAGCGAGTAAGCATCTGTCCCCCAAATGAGCAAGGCCACCCCCTGAATGGCGATGTAAACGCCAACCGTGATGATAATCAGAGTGAGAGGAGAGGCATTACGAGCCGGATAAATGGTCAGCCGTTCCATCACGATACCCACCAGGGTCGTGACTAAAACGGCCCCCACAAAAGCCACCACCAGTTTGGGACCGGCGGATAGAGGTAAATCAGCATCGTTAATTGTTATCGCCAGCATCGCTCCGAGCATGACAAACGCCCCCTGAGCAAAATTGACAATACCGGTCACATTAAAAACCGTCACAAAACCCAGGGCGATTAGGGCGTAAATCGTGCCGCCCCGCAGGCCGTCTAAGGCCAGTTGCAGGTACTGTGGCCCCTTAAAATTTTTCTGTCCCCCCAGGTACAGAACAATCGCCACAAGCAGCAACAGGGTGACAACAAAGATAATCCTTTTTCCCAGTTCAGTTTGTAACCCTTTTCGCACAGCAAATCCTTTGTATTTGGAATGTGCGAGGATTATAGCCTATGAGGCGTGAAACGTGAAACCTGAGAGACTTACATGGCTCAGGTTTCACGTCACTGGTCCTGCGGGTTCACGTTTTAGTTTTTTACCACGCTTCGGGTGGGAAGTAGACGTATTGGCCATCCTTGATGGTCACAAACGTCAAGCCGGTGTACTCCAAACCGAGGTGGTCATCAGGAGTGATGTTGAAGATACCCCCAGTACCCGGCCAGCCCTTAATTTCACTCTCGATATAATTCCGAATGGCCGTTCGCCGTTCGGCCAGAGACATCCCTTCTTTCAGGCTGGCCAATGCTTCCGTGGCCCACAGGAGCGCATCGTAGGCGTGACCGCCAAAGGTGCTGACCGGTTCACCTCCGGTAAACTCGGTATAGTCATTGATGTACTTCAGCAACATCTCTTTTTGCGGATCATCATCAGGCAGTGTGTCAGCTACCAGCAAACCACCACAAGGCAAAGGCGTGCCTTCAACCGCATCGGGAGCCAGGTCGATGAACTGCTGGTTGCAAACACCGTGCCCCTGAATAACCGGCATATCCGGCAGGGCATCCTTGACTGCCGCTGCGGCCAGCGAGGCACCCGGCGGAATGGAGCCAATCACCACTGCCTTGCAACCGGCCCCCTGGACTGAGGCGATTTGTGGGAATTCGGTATCCGACCGTTCAAAGGTGTCTGAATAGACAATCTTTATCCCGACCTCGCCAAAAGCCTCCTCCCCACTGGCCAGCGTGTCCTGTCCATACCCACTGTTCTCGTACAGGTAGCAAACCGTACTGATCCCCTGGGCCTTCAGATAGTCAGCCTGCCACAAGGCACTGTGAATATTCTCCTGCGGCGTCTTGAAAATCCACTTTCGCGCTTCGCCCGTCTCCGGATCGGCCACAATCGCCCGGGCCGAGGCCATCGATATCATCGGTACTTCGGCTTCCGTGGCCAGCGGCACCATGGCCATCGAGTTGCCGCTCAGCGTCCCGGCCACCAGCACATCCACCTCTTCCTCGGTGATCAAGCGGCTCACGGCTGAGGCCGCCCCATCCGGGTTCGACTCGCTGTCAAGAATGATGATCTCGATTTTGTGCCCGGCACCGTCGGGACCGACCAGACCGCCTGCTTCCTCCAACTGTTTGGCCATCATTTCGGCCGTGTTCCGCTCCGGCTCTCCCAGACCCGACCCAGGCCCGGTAATGGCTGCGACAAAGCCGATCTTGTAGGTGGTACCTTCTTCCGAGGTAGCGGCCGGTTCTTCGGCCGCTGCTTCCTCTTTGGCCGGCTCTTCCTGAGCCGCTTCTTCTTTGGCCGGTTCTTCAGCCGTGGAAGGGGCGGGCGTCCCGCCACATTGGGCGGCTACCAGACTGACCAGGATGAGTAAACCAATTAATACAACGAACTTGTGACTGATGGATTTCATTCTATCTCCCCCGTAATATAAATTTGTTATTTTGTAACTACTCAGCCACTAGATGTAGGGATTTGAGCTTAAAAAAGGCCAAAATCCCTATATACAGTAGCTCTCGATATCAGCAAAAACTAGATCTTGCCAAATGGATTCACGCTTTATGTCAATA
>DAOUMU010000018.1:0-5722 GCA_034409055.1 Anaerolineae bacterium | reverse complement strand
GCGATACCATCGCCTTTTTCCAAATCGCTGCTGCCATAGAAGGTGTGCCACTGGTAGGCCCCACTGCTGTTTAGCTTAACCACCACGATGTCGCCCCCGCTAAAGGCATGCAGCGGGGCGGTGTCGCCTGGCCCGTTCCAGGTCGCATAGCTATAGCCCGTGACATAGACATTGCCGCTCCCATCCACGGCGATACCAGAGCCTCCGTCAACTTCGCTGCTGCCATAGAAGGTGTGCCACTGGTAGGCCCCGCTGCTGTTCAGCTTGAGCATCACGATGTCGTCGCCCCCGCTATGGGCATTCAGCGGGGGGGTGTCGCCTGGCCCGTTCCAGGTCGCACAGCTCCTGCCCGTGACATAGAGATTGCCACTCCCATCCACGGCGATACCCCAGCCTTCGTCCAGGTTGCTGCTGCCATAGAAGGTGTGCCACTGGTAGGCCCCGCTGCTGTTCAGCTTCACCACCACGATGTCGTCGCCCCCGCTATGGGCATTCAGCGGGGGGGTGTCGCCTGGCCCGTTCCAGGTCGCCGGGCTCTGGCCCGTGACATAGAGATTGCCGCTCCCATCCACGGCGATACCCCGGCCTTCGTCCCAGTGGTTACTGCCATAGAAGGTGTGCCACCGGTAGATGGGGTCAATGATCAGGGGGTAGTGCGGATTGTAGGGACCCACGGCAAAGCCGATCTCTGACCGGCCGCGCGAGCTGAAGGTTATGGAGACCGGCACGCGCCGGCCGGCGATCTCCTGCCAGGCCACGGGCGTGGCTTCGGTCAGGCGGCCGCTGGCAAAGGCAAAGCTCAACGAACCGTCGGGCTGGACCGTGACCGGCGCGTTATAGCGTAGTTGGATCTGGGCCGGATCGGCCCCGGGGGCCACCAGGTAGGTGCTTTTGGCAATGCTACCCGCTTGCGCTTCGTAGGTGAGGCTGATGCCCGGCCACAGGTTGGAGTAGGTCACCCGGCTCAACCGGCCGGGGCTAGCGGCGTGCAGCGGGCCGGCCTTGAAGCCGGATGCGGCCGGGGCCGGGCCGGGCTGGGGCATCACCCGCCTGGCCCCGACAAACGCCACGCTCAGGGTGTGGTCTAGACCGGCCAGGTATACTCTATCGGCTTGAAAGCCGAGGATATGCCCGCCCGCCGTGAATTGCAGCATGGCCGGCGCGTTCAGCGGGAGGCTCGCGCCGGGCGCGGGCGTCAAAGGGTTGGCTTGGGTCAGCGGGCTGAGTCCGGCCCAGGCCGGCCCGGCGCCCATTAAGGCCACCATAGCGGCCAGTATGGTTATCACCAGGGCCAGCCGGACAAGGCTTGATAAGGTCTTGGTTTGGCTAGCGTTTTGGTCAGTCATTGGTTAACTCCTTTGCATAAAATATCTACTTGGATACAGTTTTATCTACAGAGCGCCCAAGTTCTCTGTAATTGAACACGAGTTCGGTCCCTTAACTTAAACGCGTCAAAAAATACACATCACCTCCTTTTTAACCCGCTAAATCAGCGGATGACTCCTCTTGCGGCAGTTTGGCCCTGGCGCACTTTGGTGTTTCTTCGGTTTGCTCCCGTAAAAAGCTAAATAACTCATCCAGGCCGGCAAAGCCCTTCCGCTCGCTGGTGTGCGGATTTTCAAGGGACGCGCGCCACACTGCTTTTTTGGCGCCGGGCTGAGATTTGCCCTCGTCACTTACTCGCCACAAACGTAGTAGGAATGAGACGTAATCCGGTTGTGTTTTCATCTTCTTCTCCCCAAGTTTGAATTGTGGTGATATTCACAGTGTAGCGGATAAGTCTTAGGAAAATCTCAAGAAATTATTAGGAGGGTTAAGTTTTGTGACATTCGTCACACAAAATAAGGGACGTATGTCACTACCTGGGTGATAGGTAAGGTCATACACTATAGATTGGGGAAGTAGACATTTTGGAGGGTGACCGATGGCGCATCTATCACTAACTTTATTGGGAGGTTTTGAAGTTACGCTGGATGGGCAGCCGCTGAGCACGTTTGAATATGACAAGGTGGGGGCGCTGTTAGCTTACCTGGCGGTCGAAGCAGCTCACCCCCATCGCCGGGAAACGCTGGCCGGGCTGTTGTGGCCCGAACGCCCCGAGCGCAACGCTCGCCAAAATCTGAGCCAGACCCTCTTTGTCCTGCGGCGGGTGATTGGCGACCGCCAGACGCAACCTTCCTTCTTGATAATTACGCCGCAAACGCTTCAGTTTAATCCCTCAAGTGATTACCACTTAGATGTCACCACCTTGACCGCGTTGGTGGCCGATTGCAAAGCCCACAACCATCACCAGATTGCTGCCTGTGATTCATGTTCAGACAAACTTCAACAGGCGGCAGCTTTATATCGAGGTGAGTTTCTGGCAGGATTCTCCTTGCCCGATAGCCCCGCTTTTGAGGAATGGTCTCTGCTTAATCGAGAACGGCTCCATCGTTTGGCGGTGGAGGCCCTGCATCACCTGGCCGGCTACTATCAGCGTCGTAATGATTTTGAAGAGGCTCTCCAGTATGCCTGGCGACAGGCAGAATTAGAACCCTGGCAGGAAAATGCTCACCGGCAATTGATGCGGCTCCTGGCCTTCAGCGGCCAGCGAGAGGCGGCCCTGGCTCAATATGAAACCTGTTGCCGGTTGCTGAATGACGAACTGGGCATCGAGCCGGCCGCGGAAACAACGCGGCTGTATGAGCAAATTCGATCTAGAGAGAAGTTTTCTCCTCTGCCCCCCCGCCCCCCTGCTCCCCTGCCCTCTTTCCTCGCCGCTGCCTCCCCACCCCCCGGCCCCCCGGCGCCTTTCGTCGCTCGTGAACGCGAGTTAGCCCAATTAGACGAATTTCTCGACCTGACGCTGACCGGTCAGGGTCGGGTGGTGTTTGTCACCGGGGGGGCGGGTCGCGGTAAAACAATGCTGATTCAGGAGTTTGCCCGTCAGGTTCAGGAGAGACACCCTGAATTGATTGTGGCCGGAGGTAATGGCAATGCCCACACGGGTGTTGGTGACCCGTATCTGCCTTTTCGCGAACTATTAGAATTGTTGACGGGCGACGTTGAAGCCAGGTGGACTGTCGGCGCGGTTACGCAGGACTATGCTGAGCGTTTGTGGTATTTTCTACCCACTTCAACCCAGGCTCTACTTGATGATGGCCCGGATTTGATTGACACCTTTTTGTCCGGCGCAAGCCTGGTTAAACGGTGCAAAGCGTTTGCTCTCGGCGAAGGTGACCGGTTGGATCAGTTGGAACAGCTCTTAGGGCGACAGGCAACCGGCCCAAGCCCAAGCGCCGGCCAACAAAGCAATCTCTTTGAGCAATACAGCCGGGTTCTGTACACGCTAGCCCGGCAACGCCCCCTGCTGTTGTTGTTGGATGATCTGCAATGGGCCGACCTGGGTTCTATCAGTCTCCTGTTTCACCTGGGCCGGCAGATAAAGGATAGCCGCATTCTGATTGTGGGGGCCTACCGCCCGGATGAGATAATTGCCCAACAAAATGGGAAACGACATCCCCTTGAGCCGGTTGTCAACGAATTTAAGCACCATTTTAGCGCTGTCGAGGTGGACTTAAGCCAGGCTGACGACCGGCGGTTTGTCAACGCTTTTCTGGATACCGAACCCAACCGGCTGGATGACACATTTCGTCAGACCTTGTACCGGCAAACTGGCGGACATCCTCTCTTTACCGTTGAATTGCTGCGAGATATGCGAGAGCGAGGAGATTTGATTCAAGATCAAGAGAAACGATGGATCAAAGGACCAACCTTGAACTGGACGATACTGCCCTCACAAATCGAAGCGAACATTGCCGAACGCATAGGCCGGCTGCCGGAAGGGTTGCGGGAAATCTTGACCATCGCCAGCGTAGAGGGTGAAACCTTTACCGCCGAGGTGGCGGCTCAAGTGCAAGCCGCAGACGTGCGGAAAACGGTGCGGAGTTTGAGTGATACATTAGGCCGAAAACATCGCCTGGTGGCAGCGCGGGAAATCCGGCAAGTAAACGGCCAGCATTTATCCCTTTATCGCTTCCGGCACATCTTGTTCCAAAAATACCTATATGGTCAACTGGACCCGGCGGAACGGGTCTACCTGCATCAGGCTGTGGGCGCGGCTCTGGAAACGGTGTACGGAGAGCAAACAGAGGAGATTGCCGTCCAGTTGGCGCGACACTTTCAAGAGGCCGGCAGTACGGCCAAAGCGGTTGATTATTTACGCCAGGCCGGAGAGAAAGCTACGCGGTTATCTGCCAATCAGGAAGCCATTGCTCACTTTACCCGGGGGCTGGCGTTGCTGAAGAAACTGCCCGCCTCTCCCGAACACGCCCGGCAAGAGTTAGCCTTACAGATTGCCCTATCTATACCGCTGATAGCGGTCAAAGGCTATGGGGCCCCAGAAGTAGGTCACGTTTACTCCCGAATAGAGGCGTTGAGCCGGCAATTGGGGGAAGTGGCTTTACAATTTCGGGCGCTGTTCTCTAAGCACAATTTTCATGGGCAGCGAGGAGAATTCCACGAAGGTTACCCGGTGGCGAGGCAGGCTCTCAGCCTGGCTGAGCAAACAGGCGATCTGGTGCTGGTCATGCTGGCCCATTTCATGATGGGGGTCAACCTCCTGTTTTTAGGCAAATTTGCCCTGGCTCGAACGCATTTGGAGCAAATGATAATCATCTATGACCCACAGCAGTATCACGATATGATCTTTAGCTATGGGCAGGACCTCGGCACGTCCAATTTATCGTGGTTGTGTTGGGTGCTATGGTCATTGGGGTATCCAGATCAAGCTTTACAGCGTAACCAGGAAGCATTGGCCTTAGCTCAGAACCTGGATCATCCCTTGACCTTGGGTCATTCTTTGGGAGTCGCTACCCAGACCTTTCATCACCTGGGACGAGATACACAGATGACCCAATCATTGGCCGAGGCATGCATGCGTCTGGCAACGGAGCATAAGTTTCCATTGTGGTTGGCAGTGGGAGTTATCTATCATGGTCGGGCATTGATTGAGCAGGGTCAAATCGAAGCAGGGTTGACCCAGATGGAGCAGGGCCTGGCTGATTACCAGGCCACCGGGGCCAAGTTGTGTCGCTCGCTCTTTCTGGTCGCCCTGGCTGAAGCATATGGAAAAGCAGGACAGGTTGAGGCAGGGCTGACCTTTTTGACCGAGGCCCTAATAATCGTAAATCAGAGTGGGGAACGCCTCTATGAAGCAGAAATTCATCGGCTCAAAGGAGAGTTGCTTCTCAAGGCAAAAGCCGAAAGGCAGGAAGCTTCGCCTGGGTCGCCGGAAGATTGTTTCCTACAGGCCATTGAGATTGCTCGCGTTCAACAGGCTAAAATCCTGGAATTGCGGGCAACGATCAGCTTGTGCCGGTTATGGCAAAAACAGGGCAAGCAAGAAAAAGCCCGGCAAATGCTGGCCGAGATTTACAACTGGTTCACCGAGGGGTTCGATACGGCAGATTTGCGGGAGGCTAAGACGCTGCTTGAGGAGTTGGCTTAACAATTAAGGTTCTTTGGGGATTTCCGGGGTTGGGTCTATTGTACAGAAACTCCGTCAAAGCCCAACCCGTTCAGTTAAGTGAGGCGGAACGACAGGATCAGGGCTCATTGGGGAATCGAAGCAGAACAGGCGGCTATGGGCAAAAAATGGGGTCAGGGTGGGGTTGATGGCAGATTTGGGAGGGAGGGATGGAGGGAAAAACGAAGCAGAAGGGGGTGAGGTCAAGGTGGTGAG
>DAOUMU010000017.1:0-9059 GCA_034409055.1 Anaerolineae bacterium | reverse complement strand
GGCCAGGGTTGAGACCACGGTCACAATATTGGTGATGACCGTGATAAACGTTCCCGTTAATGCACTTTGGGCTCCCACGACGTCATTGTTGAGCCTACTCATTAATTCGCCTGTCTTTGAATGTGTAAAAAATCTAAGCCCCTGACTATGTGGATGGCTGAACAGCGCATTTCGCAAATCAGCAATTAGATGCTCGCCGATAGTGGCGCTGAGATAACGCTGGACCAGACCGATCAGAGCGTTGGCCAGGGGAATAGCAACCATGGCCAGGGCCAGCCAGTTCAAGCGGGCCACGTTCCGGTTAGGGATGGCATTATCGATGAGGTCCCGCATGAGTAAGGGCGGGACCAGGCTTAGACCGGTAATGGCCAAAATGGTGATCAGTAAACCGATTGTCTTGAGTTGATAGGGCCTGGCATACTCCCAGACCCGTCGCAATAAAGCCCAGGTGATTTGGGGCTGGTCGCGCTCTTCATCATATTTGATATAGGACCACCAGCCGCTGCTATTGAACATTATTTATTTACCCTCTATTTTTAGACTTTTTGTAATTATTGAGGCAAGACCTGACAGGTTTCCGGAATCTTCGGTGGAATGACGACACTTTCCATTCGGAAGGATACTTTTGTCAAGGGTCGCCATTGAAAACCTGTCTGGTCTCAAGTGACAATATTAGGCTGAATAGTAACGAAACGCTTTGCTTACTTTGCCCGTCATGGTTGTCTTCCTTCAAGCTTCAATAAGTTTGCCGGCGGCCGATATCACAGCCACCAGCGGTAAACGGGCTGTATCGCTAGACAGCTAATTCAGGGGCTGCCTGCTCCTGTTCTATCGTGACCTCCATCCCCATACGCTCTGCATCTTCCAGAAATCTATCCGCCTTCAGAAAATGTCCCATCAGGTGCAGACCACTTTGGGAGAACAAATCCAGTTCCAACATCTGGGTGATGCAGGCGGCCAGAGGAATAGCCGTGGCGATGTAAGCGTCTCTATGGCTTACTCTCAGGCACATGCGGCTGCCGTTTTGAGCCGTTGCATCCACCTGGATGAGGGTGACAAATGGCGGCCTGGTAAATTTTTCTGCCCACATCGCAATTTTAGCGCCCAACCGCAGGCCACTATCAAACTTATACAGGCCGGTTACCATCCACACCAGAAACAGCAAATCGACGACCGGGTTAACTCCGGCGCCATAAAGCCCCAGGTTGTTAATTCCCAGTTCTTTGACAGGCAGTTTCACCAATTCCCAGAATTCAAATGGGTAGCAATGATGCTTGCCGTAAACAGCCCCAAAATCAATTTCCTTGCCATCAGACAGTGTTGCCTTACACCATGCTCCATTCTTAAGTACTCTGGGTTTAACCGCTAATTCGACCAGCAGATCATAAGCAGAGCCATAGCTGATCTTTGATTCGCGGTAAATCGAGCCGATGTCAACCGTATTGAGTTTTCCCTGTTGCTCATAGGCATACAAAACCAGCAGCGAAGGCACGCCCGGCGCACAACCAGCTTCAGACACAAAGCAAAGCTCCTTCTGTTTGATCTTGGCTGCCATACTTTCCAAATAGGCTTGTTTTTCCTGGTTGGCATTAATATCAATGTAATGGATGCCGGCCTCGTAAGCTGCCTGGGCTAATTTGCTACCAAGTCCGGTGAGGGGGATACAGATGACGACCCAATCGACCAGTTTAAATGCGGATACCACTTCATTGTAATTAAAGGCGTCAATCGATTTGCCTGAAACACGGCTGTTACTCGTTTCTGTTGATAATTTGGCGGCGGCAGCCTGGGCTTTTTCTAAGCTACGTCCCGCAATCACAATCTCAGCGTCTGTTCTGTTCAATACTAATTTGGCAGTTTCGTAGCCAACCGCCCCGTAGCCACCTAAAAGCAATATTTTCATGATTTTGTAGTCTCCTCATACTTTATTGGTGTGTTTAATCAAACTCTATCAATCTTTTTTCTGGCTACTTGGCGGCGTGCATATAGCCGCGTTTCACATCCATCATGTCATCGACAGCAATAAAACTTTTTGGATCAATCCGGCTGACCAACCGAAAGACCTCTTCGACGTCTTTACGGGGCACAATCGTGGTGATCAAATTGACGACCCCAGACCGCCCGCTTCCGATGAGTTCCGTCACACCGTAGTCTGCCTGGCGCAACTTCCGGACAATCTTCTGCCCTTGTGTCGTTGAGACAATGGTAATTCCTACATGACCTAAGGCCAGCTTGTCCTCAATCCACATTCCCACGAGTGTCCCAGCCGCAAAACCGCCACTATAGCCAAGAATATTAAATATGTTGTCTAGGTTCGTTATGACCTGGCTGATGGCGACCACCCAAATGGTGACTTCCACGAAGCCGAGCAGGGGCGCTATCTTGCGCCGCCCCCGTCCGATCATAATCAGGCGCACCGTGCCCAGGGAAACATCGACCAGGCGCAAACAGAAAATCAGCAAGGCATTACTTAACATCATCAAAATCATTACTTTTCTCCTTCAGTCCCCTTCTCTTTTTCTGTTATTTGTATATGGTCTTGAACATCAACCAATCCCGCAGTCCAACGGGCAATCGGGCCAGGTTTTTCATCTTTTTCGCGCCCGGTCCAATCAGATATTGAGCCTTTGGCTTTTCGGTGGTCAACGCCTGGGCCACAACCTTGCCCACTTCGATGGCCGGTATACCCGGCAGTCCCTTGACTTCCTTATCAAAGAACTCAATAATGGGAGAATAGAGTTTGACGACCTCTGCCGGCGCTGCTTCAATCATTTTGTCCCTGTCAGCGATGATTTTCCCCAAAACAGCGGTGTCCACTTTACCAACCACGATACTTGATACAGATACATCAAAGGGGCGAAGCTCTACCCGCAGCGAGTCGGTAATAGCCTGCACCGCAAACTTGGAGGCCGCATAGACGCTCTTGTCCGGAACGGCCAGCAGGCCGTGTCCCGAACTGATATTGATAATCCGGCCTTGGCTTTGCCTGAGCAGCGGCAAAAAAGCCTGTGTCACCGCCAGCAGCCCAAGCACATTGACGTCCATGAGCTGCTTGATTTGTGAAACAGGCACAAGTTCCAGGGGGCCATTGAGTGAAAGACCGGCGTTGTTGACCAGCCCGTATAGCTCACCGCCCGTTTCTTTAGCGACTGTATCCACCGCAGCAGCAATAGAGTCTCCATCGGTAACGTCGAGAAATATGGGCCTCAGCTTGTCGGAAGCTTCTTTTTTCAAAGCCTGGCCATCGGCTTCCTTACGCACACCGGCAATGACCTTAAACCCCAACTTGTCTAAAAGAAGCGCGGTGGCTTTACCAATTCCCGTTGACGCTCCGGTTATTACAATGGCTCGTTCATTTATGTTCATTTGATATTCCATTCTTGCCTAATTAGTAAGTCGCTAACTTTTTTATCGGATAACAAGTGCAAACAAACATATGAGCGCCAGTAAAATTGGAAGCCGCCAGCTCCACGGCTTCCTGGAACCTTCGACCTCCCGGATCAGGCGGGCTTGTTTCTCCAAGCGGATAGCATCTTCCTTCCGCTCTTCTACCAGCAGTTGGGTTAAAATTGGATTGATATACATTGCGTTTCCTCCTAATGGGTCGAGACCAGGTCCTATTCTTCGGCGTCCACCCAATTAACCGAAATCAACGGCAGGCCCAGGGAGTAGAGCCGACGCAGCAAGCTTTGCAAAGCAGCCTGGTCGGCGACGACACCGGCCAGGGTAGTTGTTGGCGGGCCATCGTCCTCGCTCTCGACCATAATCGTCATACCTCCCGCCCAGTCTGACCAACTCTCGTCGAGGTGCCCCGGCACTTTGATTTGATAGGTGGCGGGTTGATCCAGCGTAAGCTTTTGTTTGACGTCCTTCATCATTAATTCCCTCTTACACCTGTAGCATAACCGCAAGGTGGTATTAGTGTCATACCCCGAACGTGTTATTCAGGGGGTTATTTGTGTAGGCTTGGAGTATTATTGGATGTGCCGGAGAGCAACAAAAAAGCGGGCCGCTAGCCCGCTAGATTTCTTGTCTTTGTATGCCGTCAATGCCGGTTTCAGGCATCTGAACGATTAGATGGAGGCAGAATACCCAAAGCTCTTGCCTGAGCAACCGCTTGGGTCCGGTTGTGGGCATCGAGTTTGCCGTAGATATTACGGGTGTGGACCTTGACCGTGTTCAGCGAGAGAAAAAGCCTGGAACCGATTTCTTGATTGGTTAGTCCTTCGGTGAGGAGCTGGAGTACTTCAAGTTCGCGTTCGCTCAGAGGCTCTACCAAAGACTGAGGGCTGAGGGATGGAGGCTGGAATTCTTTATCTGCGAAGGCAGCAAGAAGCTTACGGACATATTCCTCCATCTTTCCATTTTCCACCTTCATCCTTCTTAACAATGCCTCCATCGGCGGACCTTCATCCACAAAAATGCGGATGAAGCCTCCCGGCTCGGCGAGGGTGAGGGCTCGCTCCAGCGCAGTCATCGCTTTGTCTGTATCCCCTTGTGCTTTTAGAGCTAATGCCAGAACCAATAACATTTCGATCAGTCTCGTAATGCGATCCCCAGCTTCTGCTTTTTTAATCAGCCGATTAAGCAGATTAATAGCATCCTCCAATTCACCCTGAGCAACAAGAATCCGAGCTAACACAATATTTTCGGACTCACGCGCAAACTGTAGTTCATCATCTAAATTCAGCAGACGTTCTTGAATCCATTGTTGTGCAGCATCAAGGTTGCCTTCTGTTAGCCAAATCCGCGCCTTCCAGGCTGCTGTTGGGCTAACGATCCAGGTTGGCATATGGGATTCTCCTGCAATTTTTTCCAGTTTCAGGATTGTCTCCTTCGCCCTGGTTAAATCTCTTTTTGCAAATAAGACTTTCACAAAAGTATTGTGGATCCATGTAAGGTTGGCCACGTCATTTTCATGTTCACTCAATTCAACACCCCTACTCACAAATTGGAACGCGTTATCAATGTCATTCCAGTGGCATAAAATCTCACTCCATAGTGCGTATAACAACCCTGTCATCACTGACTGTGACAATCCACTTACGTTCACAAGAGTCATCAGCTCACGATAGATTTCTTGAGCCTGATGCAATTCACCTAAATACTCAAGTATAATACCCAGTTTGCAACTGGGATATAGAATTGAATAGACATTGCCCGCTTTTTTACTAATTCTAATTGCCTCTGAATATGCTTTTTTAGCAGGATTCATATCACCACTAATAACGTACGAATCGCCTAACGCCATCGCAGCCATGCCGCGCCATGCCAAGTCGTTTTCGGGTAGAGATTCAAGTGCTTTGCGAGAGAATTTGATAATGTTTGGAATATCTCCTTTGCGGAAAGCCAACCTAGCACGCACCACAGATACCCTGCCTTTCAATTGCGCTGTATTAAGATGGATGATTCGGTTCAGCTCATCTGGTGAGACACCATCGGCGATTGATTTAAGCATCCGTTCAACCGTTTGCAAACTCTTTTCTGCTGCTTTCTCTTGACCGGTTGTGTGTAATATCCAAGAGTGAAAGATACCGATCCGCGGCATGGTGGATAACTGTTCCTCAGATAACCTGTCCAACCATCCCATTAATTTTACATGCTCTCCGCGCTCCCACAGTACTTCAGCAAGTTCTTCAACCAAGTACCCTGCCCGCACCAAATCCCCAGCCGCTAACGCGTGATCTACTGCCTCATCTTTCAATCTGTTTTGCTCATACCACTCACTGGCCCGCTGGTGCAATGTCGACACCTGCTCTGGTTGAATTTGGCGCAAGCGCTGGCGTAACAAGTCGGAAAAGAGATGGTGATAACGGTACCAACGTCTTTCCTCATCCAGAGGAACGATGAATAGGTTGGCATGTTGGAGATATTCCAGGGTTTCTTGACCGGAAGCTGAGGGACCAAGAGGAGGCGCGTTGCCCAGGATGTCAGTTTCTACGGAACAGATGGCATCACAAAGAGGACCACACAGGCGGTCGAGAATAGATGTGCGTAGCAAGAAAGTCTGGATGCCCTCAGGCTGCTGTTCCAGGACTTCTTCAAGCAGGTAGTCCAGGATGAAGTGGTGGCTGCCGGTGAACGATTTAATGAAGCGGGTGACGTCTTGCTGCCCCTGCATAGAAATTGCGGCCAGTTGCAGGCCGGCAATCCAACCTTCGGTGCGGGTTTCCAAAGCAGCGATGTCTTCTTCTGAGAGGTTGAGGCCCATCACCTGGTTGAGAAATTCGGCGGCTTCGGAGGTGGTAAAACGTAGGTCCGTGGCCCGCAGTTCGGTCAATTGGCCCCGGGCTCGTAGACGGGCCAGGGGCAGGTGTGGATCATCACGGGTGGCGATGACCAGATGCATTCCTCCCGGAGGGGGCGGCAGATGGTCAAGCAAGAAGGTGAGCGCATCGTCGATGGCTTTGGCTTCAATGAGGTGATAATCGTCGAGAATAAAGACACACCGGGCGTCGGTGAAGGAGGCTGAAATCTCGTTAATGAGGGTCGTCATCAACGTTTCGATGGGTGGCGGCTGGGGCTGCGTAGCGTGGAGCATACTTTGCACCGTTCGACCTATATTGGGGTCAATTTGTTGCAGGGCGGCGATGAAGTAGGTCAGGAAGCGAGTGGGGTCGTTGTCACCTCCATCTATAGAGAGCCAGGCGGTGCGTAAACCCGGATCGCTTTGCCGCAACCAATCGCTGACCAAGGTTGTTTTGCCAAATCCCGCCGGGGCGGAAATGAGGGTCAGGCCTGGCGTGCGGTGTAGGCCCTCGTTTAGCCGCTCAATTAGGCGTGGGCGGGAAACGACGCTTGACGCGGGACGGGTTGGAGGAGGATAGAGTTTAGTGGTCAAAATTGGAGGGGATACCGGCCCTGTTTCTGGCCTGGCAGACCCAAATTGGGGAGTGTCCCATTCGCTCTTGACAAGGGTGGTCAATGCTTCGGCCATTTCAGCGGCGGTGGCATATCTGTCGCCGGCTTTTTCGGCCAGGGCGGTGGCTAGTACGCCCGCCACATCGGACGGCACACCTTCTGGCCAGGTATGGGGTAATGCTAACGGTCGAAAGTGAGCCATCATCGCCGCTGGTGGCGTCTCACCCGGAAAGAGCTTCTCCCCAATGAGCATCTCGTATAGGATGCATCCCAGCGCATAGATGTCGGACTGGCGGGTGGTACCCCGGCCTTCCCACACTTCCGGGGCGATATAGTGGGGCGTTCCCACCACGCCCCCGCCCGCGGTGACACTGGTGCCGGCCTCGCCGATCAATTTCGCCAGGCCGAAGTCGCTCAACATTGGCCTGTGGTTTGAGTCTAGTAGAATATTGGCCGGTTTCAGGTCTCGGTGCAGGATGCCTCGCGAGTGGGCGTAATCCAATCCTGCCGCCACTGCCGTGATAATCTCCACTGTCTTGGGCCACGAGAGACCTCCCCGCCTGGCAATCAATTCTGCCAGGCTTGAGCCATTCACCAATTGCATCACGATGAACAGCCGCTGCTGAACCTCATAGACATCATAGATAGTAACAACGTTAGGGTGATCCAGGCGAGCAATATTTCTGGCCTCCTGGCGGAAGTCCTTGACCGAGCCCGGATCAGCCAGCAGTATCGGTTTTAACTCCTTCAGAGCCACCAGCCTGTCCAGTCGCGTGTCGTGGGCGCGATAGACAATAGCAAAGCCGCCCTGTCCAATTTCCTCCAAAATTTCGTATCGACCCAGTTTCTCAGTCATATTTTGTCTCCTCATTCAGGCCGGCGTTTAACCGCTCAATCAGGCGCGGACGGGGGACGAGGCTTGTCCCTTCAACAAGCTCAGGACAGGCTCTGAGCCCAGTCGAAGATTCGTTCGTAACTGCTTCCGGGCGGACATATATCCAACGTCCACAGGTGACGGAAAGATCCCCGTCACTGTCTGAGTTTTAATTCAAGTCGAAAGCTAAATTAAAGCCAATACCTTTCAAATAAGGTAGAGTGAGCATCCTCAGATGCGAACGGCGCCTGCAAAGCCCGCTCCGCATCTGAGGATGCTCCGCTCCTCTACTGGAAAGAGAAATATTATGCCCCCTCAACTGGTCGAAGCTATCTGGCCTCGTTGCCAGTGGGCTATGAAGGGCAATTTGGGCCGGGTCTTCGCTCCTTGGTCATCACCTTGTACTATGCAGCCGGGATGACAGAACCCAAGATTGTTGAGTTTTTAAGTCATTTCAAGATTTCTATCTCCTCCGGTCAGGTTTCGAACTTGTTGACCAAAAACAATGAGCCGTGGCATGACGAAAAGGATGAGCTTTACCAGGCCGGTCTTGAAAGCAGCAGTTGGCAGCACATTGATGACACCGGCACCCGAGTTAATGGACAGAACCAACATTGCCATGTGATTGGCAACCCGCTGTACACGGCTTACTTTACCCGGCCCCGTAAAGACCGACTGACCATTATTGAGATACTGCAAAATGTTTCCGAAGCCCAATTTCTGCTCAATGGCCAAACAGGTCAGTGGTTGGAAACCTTTGCTGTCCCCAAATGGGCCCAGCAGGTGATCGCACAATGGCCATCCGAGGAGCTCTTGCGCTATGAGCAATTTGAGGAGTTGGTCAGCACTGGCCTGAACCGCCTCAATGAGCAACAGCAAGCCCGGGTTTTTGAAGCCACCGCCTTGAGTGCCTATCACACCCAAACGGCCATGCCCATCGTCCCGCTTTTACTCAGTGATGATGCTCCTCAATTCAAATCTATCACCGATAAGCACGCCCTCTGTTGGATACATGAGGGCCGACACTACAAAAAACTGGCCCCCCATCTTGATTATCATCGTCAACTACTTGATGACTTCCAAACCCAGTTCTGGGAATTCTATCACCAATTACAGGATTATCGGGCCAGTCCCTCAATTGAACAGGCCACTGTCTTGAGGGATACCTTCGACACCCTGTTCAGTACCGTGACCGGCTATGGGAGCGACGATTGTTTCCGGGAAATTAGACGGCTAAAGGCAATTCCTTCCGATTATATTGGCGTGGGGGAGGCTGAAAATCAGACCAGAAATCATCCCAACGGTTGCTGAGGATAGCGGCCCG
>DAOUMU010000016.1:0-13714 GCA_034409055.1 Anaerolineae bacterium | reverse complement strand
CCTCGGCCGTAAACGGGATGGGGAACCGGGGGTAACCGTTATTTGGCGGGGTTGGCAAAGATTACAGGATATGGCCGACACTTGGTATCTTGTTAAAGAACAATCCCAACTTGTGGGTAATAGATAGGTTACCTGCGACCTGCCTGCGACCTGCGACTTGCACCCTGCAACCCTGCCACCTTGCTACTCTGCCACCTGCGACCTTGCCACCTGCGACCTTGCCACCGGCTACTTCAAAATATAGTACGTCCCCTTCTTGTCCCCAATTTTCAGGAGCAGGCCTTTGTCGACCAGGTCTACCAAATCAAGGCGGAGGGTTTCCGGGTTGACCTCGGGGCACAGTTGGCGGTAATCCCGGTTGGTGATGCGGCCATGCTGCTCGATAAAGCTCATGGCCTTCATCTGGCGCTCGTTCATGTTGGTGGGCCAACGCTTGATGGGGGGCATACGTTCCAGCGTGTTGTACAGCCGCACGGTGAAAGAGTAGGGTTTGGCCACAAAATCGGGGGCGGCATGACCGTACTCCAACATCTCTTCAATCATGCGGTCGATGCCCAGGCCCAGTTCTTCGATGTAACCCCACTGAAACAGGCCGGCCACGATGCGGGGATTGCGTGAAAAATGCTCATCGACAATGTTGTCCAGGGTGATGTAACCGGGCAACCCGCCCGGACTGATGACCTCCAGCCGGTCTTCGTACATGCGCACTTCGACCCGGCGTCCGCTGAGGCGATAATCACGGTGGCAGACGGCATTGACCAACGCCTCGCGTACGGCAAAACGGGGATATTCCGGTCTTTCCTCCCGCCGCAGGCCGGTGACTACCGCTTCAACTCGCATCTCTTCCGTCACTACGCGCCAGGCTCGCTCGATAATACGGGCTAAAGGTCCGTTAATCTCTACCCGGCGGCCATAACCGGCCTGTCCATCCCGGCCCCGGGCCTCTTTACCCAAAAATTTAACAAAGATGAGCCCACTTTGCGGTAAAAATGCCTGGGGCTGCTTGCCGAAAAGGAGCATCCCGGCGACCGTGGGTGTGCCATCCTCGGCCATCGCCCCAATTTCGACCAGGTGATCTGACAACGAACCTTGGGGCGAATGGGAGCCACGTTCGACCCGGTGACCCATATATTCATCCAATACTTCTTTATCCAAATCGACCAGGGTAGCGCCAACGACCGGTTCGCTCTCAAAATCGCCGCTGGACTTGGTTGCCGCCAGGTGGCGAATGGCCTCGCCGCCCAGGGGCCGATTTTCTGTCCCCACCCGAATCAAGACTCGACCATCGGCCAGGGCGTGCAGTTCCGGACTGCGGGCAATTTTCAAGGCCACGATCACGCCCCCCGGCCGCTCGCACTGTTCCCAATCGGTCACCACCGGCGGGCGGCACCTGGCCAAAGCCTGGACCAAACTATTCTCCACGTCTTCGCCCAGGGTGTAGTCGATGGCCCGGCCCTGCTCGTTCACTCCCAAAAAAATGGTGCCACCATCGGCATTGGCGAAGGCGATCATCGTTTCGGCCAGCAGGTCAGCCTCTGGATTTGACATCAAAGCCACGGTTTGACCGGGCCCACGTTGCAACAATTTCTCCAACATAAGGAAATTTTACCATAAGCGATTGTCAATTAACAATTATTTAATGAACAATTATCAATGGGGAGTTTTGAAAAGGTTTTGACATTGGGGTGGATTTAACCTAGAATCAATTTACGATTACGATTTTGGATTGACGATTTATGCCGGTCCAGACAACGCCCCCAATTTTTGTTGAAACGGGAAATTAAGCCCTAATACAAGGAGGATGGTTATGGCGGCGGGAATGAGCATGACCCACCAGCAAGCACAAGCGTTGATTAAGCAGATCATTGAGGCCAAAGATAAGGACGAATTACGCCAAATTATTAGCGATAACATCAGTTGGTGCGACGGCGTCTTCTTCGCCGAACTGGAGGCGGTGGTGGAGCAGTTCCGGGCCAACAATGATGAGAGCAGCGCCCGTAAGCTCAAGGAAGTGGGGGATTTTATGGCCAGGCTGCGGTTTATGATTTAGGGTTAGAGCCTTTCAAATAAAGTAACCTCTAAGCCGTCATATTGTATTCTACGGGACGAAAGACGAACCCACAGGGCAGGCGACGAAGGACAAAGAGGCGGATTAGGACTTTTGTTCTGTTGTAATTGGCTTGAAATCAGTTATACTTTAAATGCAAAATTTCGATAGATGTAACTGAAGCACCGTCACCGTTAAAATCGGCGGATTGCACGTTAAAAAATAGACATTATAGT
The DNA here is from genome assembly GCA_034409055.1 of Anaerolineae bacterium. Classification (GTDB taxonomy): domain Bacteria; phylum Chloroflexota; class Anaerolineae; order 4572-78; family J111; genus DAOUMU01. The sequence continues at coordinate 11,431 of DAOUMU010000016.1, read as the reverse complement.
GATTTAATTTGCCTGACCATCAGAACCGCGGATTTTCAGAAAAACGCGGATATTTTTGCACTTATCCGCGAATTCCTGCCAATCTGCGGTTCTTAATTGTTGACATAACCTAAATCTCTATAAAGTCTAATTGATGCGTAACTGTAAAGTAGACTAATTTGACATATTTTGGATGTAGTCTACAATATATAGCGAACAAATGTTCTCTAAAGTTTCCTGGAGAAAACCATGAGTGAAGAATTTAAAAATGGTCCCGTACTCTTACAACGATCTGTGATATTGGATGGTCTCCGGGCGCTCTATCTCACCCAACATCGCTTCGATCGGTTTTTGAAGGAAGATAGTTATGCTTGTGGTTATCGAGAAGGATTTGAGGATGCCCTCCTTTCGGTAGCCCAAATGGTCGGTGTGGCCAAGGAATTTGAAGCTATTAGGCAGCATCTCAAATCTCTGTCTACTAGTGAGTTACCAATTTATACGACAAACACAAATAACGAGAAACAAAAGAGTTGAGCCACAACACAAGCTCAACTCTTTTATCTAGAAGTTATTAATTGGGGTTTTGTTGATTGGCATCTTGTAAAGGTTGAGAACCTACCAGAAAGTTTGGGGCAATAAATGTCTCAGGGAACTTCTTTTCCGATAACTTTTCTACCATTTCAACTGCCACTCGTAATTCTCCAGGACCAATCTTGCCAGTACGTTTACCGATATCGTCCAAAATTCTTGAAACCAATTCTTCCTTGGCAGTATTCTTTTCAGCTTCGACTTTCTTTGCAGAGTCCGCCTTAATACGTTCTCTGGCATCATCAGGTAAAGTAATCTCTTGAATATCTACACCGCTCACCTCAAGCAGCCCCCCTTTACTGACCGCTTCACTGGCTGCTTCTTTGACCGCATCTTCGATAATCTTAATTCGCCGATTGTTGACCTGTACCGGGTCTTGACCATTTTCCTGTATCTTAAAAAGCTCATCCAGAGTGTAGGTCATAATTTGATCGCGCAGAGCCCCCACTGCTGCTCCCTCTGGCCTCTTTTTCCAGCCTCCACCGGTGCTGGCCGCGCCCTTTTTAAGGGTGGCTTCGCCAACGGGCGTGAATACTTCCCAATTATCTTTGATAACCTCCTTAGCCTTGGGATCTTCGGCGGCTTTTATTTTGAAGCCAACGCTCATTTTGATGGTCAGGGGAAACTGATCTCGGGTGATCACATTTTCCAACGTTGGGTTGGCAGATAGTCCTTTCAACTCAAACACTTCTCTGACCTTTTCCCCTTTTTTCTTAACGTGGCTGCCAACCCCCAGGACCCGGCTAAATTCGGTCTTTTTCTCTAAAACAACGGCGTGCCCTGGAGCGATAATAATCTTGCCCAGGCTGCTCCAATCTTCCATTGTGCCTTTTTTCTTCAGTTCCTTAGCTTCACCGCCCTTGACCTCAACCCAATCGTGCTGGCTGCCCCGGATCAGGGAGTGCATGAACCGAATAGCTTCCCACAGGCTAATGTTCTCTTCCTTATGCAGAGTCAGCACGTAAACGCTGCTGACGTAGATGACCGCCATAAAGAACAACCAGGTGATCATGTACGATAGGACAATCCCCACCAGCAGCGCCAGTCCTCTGGCAATCAGCAGCGGAATCAGACCTGGCTCAACCTGCATCCAGTTCAAGGTAACCGAACTAATGATGGCGGCCAGGAGCACAAAACCGGTAATAAAAGCCCACCTGACTCGGGCATCCATGGCCTCTTTTCTCCCAAAAAGGATCAGATACCCCAGCGCCACCAAAATAATAACAGCCATCCCGACAGGCCAACTGAAAGGACTGGGCAGTAAACAAATGAACATACCAATGAGTAACGGCAAAGCCAGACCGGTATTTTTTAACCAACTTTTTAGTTTTTTTGACATTTTTGCCTCTCTATACCATTTTTATCTGAGCGTCTATAAAAGACAGCGCGCAGAGTCTCCACCCGGACTCTACGCGCCATATTCACTTGTTAATGAAATCTTTTCGGCCTTAATATTGTTATGACAAACGATTATGTCAATCATACCATATTTTTCTACTAAAATCAAGTGGGGTTTGCAAAAATTTTAGCAGCAGCCCGATGATTGCCCGCATCGGCTGATATTGAAAAGCACGTTAAAACGTGCTAAATGTTGCTCTCAAAAGCTGTTTTCTGCATTGATTATCGTTTATTTCTCCATCCGAGGTCATCTTTTTGGCCGCTCAAAAAAGTGTCCGGTAGTGAGAATAATCATTGTATGAACCCACCGGACAAGTGACGCGGTGCGTGTTGCGTATTGCGTGTGGCATGATAATAAACGCAACACGCAACACGCAACACGGGCTTTACCTTATCCTGATACCAAAACTTATTCAAATAGTTCTATTCTCTGTGCTCACTCAACCCACAATGACACCAGCTTGACATAGTATAAAAAGAACGGTAGACTATAAGTGATATTATGGTAACTTGATACTATAGGAATTTTCTTTTCTGTATTATGCAAGTGCTAACTTGTCAACGGTACTGTGGGCAAGTTAGCAACTCGCCCTACATAACTTGTCCAGATTAGAGACGGGAATCTTAGATGGCTACTGGCAAGAAAAAAGCCGAAACAGCCCCGATTATGCCGGGGCAGCTTTTCATCGAGCAAATTGGGGCTCAATTGCATCCCTATCGGCGAGAAATTATCGGGGGGGTGTTGTTGCTGTTCACCCTGATCACGCTACTCAGTCTGCTGGCCCTGACCCAAGGGAGTTTGAGCGATTGGTGGGCTAATCTTTTTAGCCAGCTTTTTGGCTGGGGCGCCATTCCCGCCGTGGTCATGCTCGGTATTTGGGGGGGCCTGCTGATCTTTAGCCGCTTGAAGGAGGAGGCAGACACCATTCCCTTCGACGTGGTGATTGGGCTGGAATTGTTGTTTGTGGTGGGGTTGTCTGTGCTGCACCTGTTGGCCACTGATAGCGACCAATCCTTGCGTCTGGCTCGGGCCGGAGAAGGCGGGGGCTTGCTCGGTTGGGGTATGAGCAGTTTTCTGGTCGATTTCATCGGACTGCCTCTGACCGGTCTCGTGCTGCTCATCATCGGCCTGGCCGCCCTGGGGTTAACCTTCCGCCTGAATCTTGTCGAGACGGTCGACTGGGCCGAACGAGTCAGTGACTGGGCTCAACGTCGTTTAGACGGGTTGCAACCTGCCGCTCAGCACCAATCTGAGGAGGGTGTCTCCGAGAAGCCAGCGTCTAAAACTGGCAAAAGGCAGAAAAAATCTACTGCGGCCAAGGAGAAAATACACCCGCTGTCAGCGCCAACGATGACCGCCGAAGCGGCCATTGCCGCGATGCCCAAAGCCCGTCATCCCCTGCCGCCTCTGGATTTACTGGCTCCTCCGACCAAAAACCCGGCTCATAATGCCAATGCTCGCTATCAGGCCGAGATTATCGAAGAAACCCTGTATGGCTTTGGCGTACCGGCCGAAGTGGTTGAAATTAATCGTGGGCCGACAGTCACCCAGTTTGGCCTGAAACTGGGTACGATCGAGCGTAAGTTGCCCGATGGCAACGTCGTTCAGCAGCGGGTCCGGGTCAATAAAGTGGTGGCCCTGACCAATGACCTGGCCCTGGCTTTGTCGGCAGCCCCTATTCGTATCGAAGCACCCGTGCCGGGCCGGCCCCTGGTCGGCATTGAAGTGCCTAACAGTGAAAAGACGATGGTTTCTCTGCGGGGAGTGATGGAAGAAGCCAACTTCAAAAAGGGGAAAGGCGCGTTACGGGTGGCCCTGGGACGGGGCGTGTCCGGTCAGGCTGTGTCCGCTTTGCTGGCCGAGATGCCCCACCTGTTGATTGCCGGGGCGACCGGCTCCGGCAAATCAGTCTGCATCAATGCCCTCGTTTCCACCCTGCTCTTTACCCACGCTCCCGAGCAACTACGCTTTTTAATGATTGACCCCAAAATGGTGGAATTGACCAGCTTTAATGGCGTTCCTCATCTGATTGCGCCGGTGGTCACCGATTTTGAACAGGTGGTGGGAGCCCTGGCCTGGGTCACACGTGAGATGGATCGCCGGTACAAATTATTTGCCGCAGCCGGGGCGCGCAGTATCGGCGGTTATAACCGCAAGGTTGGGGCCAGGGGAGAGCGACTGCCCTACCTGGTCGTGGTGATCGACGAACTGGCCGACCTGATGATGATGGCTCCCGACGAAGTCGAACGTTCTGTGTGCCGCATTGCCCAGATGGCTCGGGCTACGGGTATTCACCTGGTCATTGCCACCCAGCGTCCCTCGGTCGATGTAGTCACCGGTTTGATTAAAGCCAACTTTCCGACCCGGATTGCCTTTGCCGTGACCAGCCAGGTTGACTCCCGGGTCATTCTGGATACACCGGGGGCTGAGCGGTTACTGGGGCGAGGGGATATGCTTTACATGGCCCCTACCTCTCCCAAGTTGCTCCGGTTACAGGGCTGTTTCGTCTCCGAGGCCGAAATTCACAACATCGTCAACTACTGGCAAGCGGCAAAAGCAGGCAATACGCCGGGCAGGTCAGGTCATCGCCAGGCTGAGGCTACTTCGACCGAACCACCTTGGGCCGACATTATGGCCGAGGCTGATAAGGATGATCTGTTAGAGGAAGCCGTCAAGCTGGTGATCGAATCGAACCGGGTTTCCACCAGCCTGTTACAACGCCGGTTGGGTATCGGCTATCCACGTGCGTCTCGTTTGATGGATCAGCTTGAAGCAAAAGGAGTGATCGGTCCAGCGGATGGCAGCAGGCCCCGTGAGGTCCTGTGGCATGAGGATCGAGATGAAGCCGATTATGATCAGTTTGAGGAGGATGTAACAGGCGCCTCCCCGTCGGGGCATTGAACGGATCGCCATTTCAAACGGGGCCATGTCCGGCTGAAGCCTCGACTCCACAGTATATTTGCCCCAAAATTGAACTGTACTTCTCTGACTCTGGCAAGATTCCCACCTTGATGATATAATGTTAGTGACTAATATCATCTCGTCGATGAGAAAACGTATCCTCTCCAAAAGTAAGGACGAGGCAAGTCGGATTGGTGGTAGTCGAAGCAAACAAGCTATGCCCCGACTTGTCTCGCCCCTACGTTACCCACAAATTTGAAGGGGATACGAGAAAACGGCTTTTCTGGCAGGAGGGGCAAATATGTCTGGACACAGTAAATGGAGTACCATCAAACGCAAGAAGGGGGCGGAAGATACCAAACGGGGTAAGCTTTTCACCCGGTTGGCCCGCGACATTATAATAGCTGCCCGTAACGGGGGCGATCCCAATACCAACCCAACCTTACGCACGGCCATCGAAAAAGCGCGGGTGGCCAACATGCCCAAAGACAACATTGGGCGGGCCATCAAAAAAGGTACGGGCGAATTGGCCGGGGAGAATCTTGACGAAGTGGTGTATGAAGCTTACGGCCCGCATGGCATCCCTATCTTGATAAAATGTCTGACTGACAATCGTAACCGCACCCTGGCTGACGTGCGCAAGGTGTTCAACCGGAAAGGGGGTAATCTGGCTGAAGCTGGCGCAGTCAGTTGGATGTTTGATACTAAAGGTTATATCGCGGTTGATAGTACCGGCCAGGACCCCGACGAAGTCTTTATGATTGCGGTTGATGCGGGGGCGGATGACGTTGAAATTAGCGACCAATTGTTTGAAATTTACACCTCACCCGATATGCTCCACGTCGTCAGCGCCGCCTTAACCGACAACGGCTTGAAGATTGACGAGGCTGAACTGGCGCCAATCCCCAAGAATGAGATAGAGGTGGGCTCCAAAGAAACCGTGCAGGTGATGGGGGTGATTGAAGCTTTAGAAGAGCTTGACGATGTACAGCAGGTCTACTCCGGCTTGCACATTAGTGATGAGGCAATGGCCGAACTGGAAACGGCCTGATCTGAATCGTGCGCGTTTTAGGTGTTGACCCCGGTACAGCTATTACCGGTTGGGGAGTGGTGGAAGGTGATGGTAACGATTTACGAATGATTGCCTGTGGGGCCATCACCACTGCCGCTGGCACGCCGCTGCCCCAACGACTACAAACGATTTACCGTGAGTTGAGCAACATTATCGAGCAGTGGCAACCGGATACCTCGGCCATCGAGGAACTATTTTTTAGTAAAAACGCCAAAACCGCCCTGGCAGTGGGGCACGGGCGCGGCGCGGCGATGCTGGCCTTAGCCAATGCCAACCTGTCCATTACAGAATACAAGCCGTTGGAGGTTAAGCAAGCCATCGTCGGTTATGGGGGGGCCGACAAACGGCAAATGCAGCAGATGGTCAAACTACTGCTAGGGCTTGACGACATCCCCCGACCGGATGATGCGGCTGACGCGCTGGCCGTTGCCATCTGCCATCTCCACTCGGCCCGGCTACGGATGTTGGAGGAGGGATGATAGGTTCTTTGCGGGGCGAAGTTATCGATAAAGAAGAAGGAGGGCTTTTAATTGAGGTCGGCGGTGTAGGATATTACGTCCTGGTCCCGACAACGTTGCTGGACATACTGGATATTGGCGTGCAAGCGCACCTTTTTACCCACTTGCACGTGCGGGAGCAAGAGCTAACCCTGTTTGGGTTTCCTGATAAAGACGAATTAGAATTATTCCGCACATTGCTGAAGGTGCAGGGAATTGGCCCCAAGGTGGCCTTGGCCATTTTATCTCATATTCCCCCTGAGACGCTTCGGCAGGCAGTCGCTCGTGAAGAAGCCGCGTTGCTGGCTCGCGTGCCGGGTATCGGCCCTAAAAAAGCTAAACAGATTGTATTTCAGTTGAAAGATAAAGTTGGCCTGGCGGACATCTTTGTGTCTCCCACCCCCATCAGCGATACGGACGGTGAGGTAATTGCGGCTCTGACTACTTTGGGCTACAGCGTCGTAGAAGCCCAGGCGGCTTTGCAGCAACTACCTAAAGAAGCTCGAGGAGAGAGTGTCGAAGAAAAGGTGCGCATTGCCTTGAGTAGTCTGGCCAAGTTTTAACGTTAAAATTTTATTTTCCAATACAAAACTTACTAAAAATTGTGTCCAACAGATCCTCGGTGACCGTTTCCCCTGTAATTTCACCCAGGGCTTCCACGGCTTCGCGAACGTCAATGGAAACTAAATCTGGGGATAAAGTAGCTTGTTGGGCAGAGATGGCTGCCTGTGTGTGCTCCAGGGCTCGTTGGAGTAGAGCTTTGTGGCGTGGGTTGCTCACCAGTGGCGTGTCGGCTGTGGTGACGCTGCCTCCCAGAATCAAATCGACAAGAACCTCTTCCATAGTGCCAACGCCTTGATTAGTCAGGGCTGAAATGTAAACGCGTTTCGCAGTTGGCAAAAAGTCGGTCAGTGTGTCTGGATTTAGCTTGGGCAGCAAATCATTTTTGTTAATCACCAATAACGCTGGTTTATTGCCCACCAACTTTTCAATTTCCCAGTCGCCACTTTCCAAATCAGAACTGCCGTCAATAACCATGAGCGCTACATCGGCTCGCTCCAAGGCGGCCCGGCTACGGTCTACGCCGATGCGTTCAACTACATTCGTTGGCTCGGCCCGAATCCCGGCTGTATCGACCAACACCACGGGGATACCGCCCACATTGGCTGTTTCTTCCAGGGTATCACGGGTGGTGCCGGGGATGTCGGTGACAATAGCCCGATTACCGCGTAACAAGGCATTGAGCAGGCTGCTTTTGCCCACGTTGGGCCGGCCCACAATAGCGGCTCGTACGCCCTGGCGGTAAATCATGCCATAATCGGCGCTTGCCAGCAGTTTCTCCAGTTGAGTCAGTACTTCGATTAATGGTCCCTCCACATCCTGGGCAGGTATCTCATCCTCTACAAAATCGATGCTGGCTTCCAGAAAAGCCAGGGTATCTAGCAAGGCCGTCCGGACCTCAGAAACTTGGGCCGAGAGCGAACCGCTTAACTGCTCGGTGGCCACGCGCAGCGCGGCATTGGTTTTGGCTTCTATAACGTCCAATACGGCTTCAGCCTGAGCCAGGTCCAGGCGTCCATTGAGAAAAGCCCGTAAGGTCATCTCGCCAGGCTCGGCCGGACGGGCACCCAGGCTGAAGGTGAGTTGGAGGATACGCCGTAGGGGAACAATGCCGCCGTGAGCTTGGATTTCAACAACATCTTGGCGGGTGTAGGTAAAGGGTTTGGGCATCCAAACGACCAGGGCCTCGTCGACGGGAATATTCGTAGCCGGATCGATAATTTGTCCATAATGGAGGCGACGGGGTTGAAGCCTGGTGATACCTTTGACTGAGCGGAAAAGTTGGTGAGCAATGGTCGGAGCTTCGGGACCACTGAGTTTTACAATACCTATACCACTTTGGCCTATTGACGTAGCAATAGCAGCTATGGTATCATCTAAAGTGTACATAACTGACTTTTCCCCTGAAAGCTATATTATAGCATAGATCAAATGGATATCCTATCTCATTTTGAAGGCGAGGTGTTGTTAACCTATCAGTCAAATAGTAGCCGGGTAGTGGGTTATCTGGATCGATGAAGACGCCGGCAGGGTGGTTGCGTTCAGTATCAAAATATTTTTCATCCAGTATCAGCAACAAAATCGTCATCCCGTATGCTTTGCTCACGGTGATCTTGGCGGTCTTTGGGGCATTTGTTGTCACCCGGCTTGTGGCTGGGTCTTTGGAAGATCGACTCAAGAATCAGTTACTAGAGGCTGGTCGTGTTGTTGGCAATGAGGTCGTTAATCGCGAACGCTTCCGTCTGGAAACAGAGCGCGCTGTGGCCAATACGACGGGTGTGGCAGAAGCCCTGATCAACCGCGAAATTCAAACACTTGACGACTTGGTGTCCCCCATTATTGCTAATTCCAAAGGTATTGACAGTATTGTTATTGTCGATACGCAAAGTAAGGAAGTGCTGCGTCTTCAGCGGGAAGCGGTTGGCACCCAGGCGGCAGTTCAAACCTACCAAAATAGTGGTGCAGATTTTTCCGGCTGGCCGGCGGTCTCACGGGTTTTAACCGATCTCCAGGGTGAACTCAAGGAAGCTCAGTTGGCCCGAGATCCAAACTCAAATGAGTTGATTGTTTATACGGTTGGCCCGATACGAACGCCAACAGGCACGGTGGGGGCGGTCCTGGTTGGTACTTACCTGCAAAAAGAAATCGATATGCTTCACGATCTGGCCCTGGCTGACCTCACCCTGTTTGATGAAACAGCCGTTGTGATGGTCACTACCCTGCCGTTGGATCAAACCGAAGCGGCAGAGGTGTTTAAGATTTTCACCCCGGAACGCTACCAGCAAGTTGTGGCCGAAAATGATGTTACCTTGTTGGATGAAATAGAGGGCCCACAGGATATAGAGACACGAGGTCAAACCTACCGGCTGGCTTACGCCCCTTTTTTGCTGCGTGGGCGCATATATGGCGTTTACGCAGTCGCTTTGCCGACGAATTTTGTCACTCAAACCAATGACGCGAGCCGTAATCGCCTGACCCTGACTTTTTCCTTGGGCGTTGTGGCCGTATTTGCCATTGGTTATCTGGTTTCACGGCGTATCATTCAACCGATTGTGCACCTGGTGCAGACCTCGCGAGCCATTGCCAAAGGTGACCTGAGCCGAAGGACCGGCCTTCATTTGGACGACGAGATAGGCGTCTTGGCCAGAACCTTCGATCAGATGACCGGTGAGTTGCAACGCCTGCTCAAGATACAAGAGGAAGAAGCCAGTAAACTAAACGCGATTTTAAGAAGTATTGCCGATGGGGTGATTGTGCTCGATTCAGCCGGCGATACGCTCCTGATGAATCCGGCTGCCGAAAATATTCTGGAAGCGATGGGGGATGGCTTCACTTACGCCCAACTCAAAGAAGTTAACCCTGCGATTGAGCAGGAGCAGGATGGAACTCAATTATCTTTGTTGAGTTCTCTGACCGGGCTTGAGTTTCATGAAACACGCCGCTTTGAGATGGGGCGGCAGGTTTTGAGCGCGCTATCGGCCCCGGTGGTGACTCCGGATGGGGGACAACTTGGCTCGGTGGTGGTGTTGCGCGACATTACCCGTGAAGTTGAGGCGGAAAAACTGAAAGATGATTTTATTACCAGTGTTTCGCACGAACTTAGAACACCGCTAACAGCGATTAAGGGATACAACGATTTGTTAAAGATGATGGCTGCCACCAAGCTGAGTGAGCGCGAATTAGGGTTTATTGAGACGATTGATGAGAATGTCCGCGATTTATTGAGTATCATTCAGCAGGTGTTGGACCTATCTCAGATTGACGCGGGTGAGTTGGGAATTGATCAGGAACCGGTTAATCTGTCCGAATTGATTGAAGCAGAGGCCCAAAAATGGGCCGAGAAAATGGAGGAAAAAGAGCTATCGTTTAAGGTTCATTTGCCGGATGGTCCGGTTTGGATTGAAGGTGATTGGAACAGGCTCGTCCAAGTTGTTGATAATCTACTCGACAATTCCTACAATTATACCCTGGGTGGAAGAGTCGAAATTTTACTCAAACAGGAAAACGGCCGGAGCCAGATCGATATCAAAGATACGGGAGTAGGTATCCCTGAGGAGGATCAACCCTTTATCTTCACCCGCTTTTTCCGGGCCATTCATAACGAAAGCACCTTTGATGTCAGTGGGGCTGGCCTGGCCTTATATATTAGCAAGGCCATTGTGGAAGCTCATCGTGGTGAAATGTGGTTTGAAAGTGAGCCCGATCACGGCAGTACTTTCAGTTTTGCCTTGCCGGTGATAAATCCAGAATCGACCGGCTGATGGGCAGCGATAAATAGCAGCGGGTCTGGCCGCATGTCAAGTCTGGCTCAAACAAGTCAAAACCTTAAAATTATTATTTTGCTTACTTTAGCCCGAATCCTTTGTCGCTAATATGGGACTCTATCTATGGGAAAGAAGTACTGTTGTCAGATATCGGTTGTCGTATGTTGACAGGGCCCCTTAAGGATAAAAATATTATGCCACAAGAAACACGCCCCTCAGCAACCGAATTTAAGCGAAAAAATGACAAAAATGAAAATGACGAATGGCATAAACTTCTGATTGCCCTTCTTTTCTTGTTATTGAGCTTTGGTTGCGTCTTTTTCTCTTCTCAAAGTGCCCTGTGGTTTATTAATCGAGACCGTATTGAGGCCAGCATGCTTTCCGAGATGAGGGCCGATTATGGTCCCGATCCAGCGATAGCCCTGGCTCCCCTCAGTGATGAAATTGGGGCTGAAGCGGTCCGCGATGAGGAACTTTTATCATTGAGACAGACTCCAATAGCTCAAGGGATTCCTATAGCCATCTTGCCTAATCCTGTACCTACTCCAACACCATCACCTACACCTGTACCATCAACACCGGTACCTACACCTGCCCCTTCTACGCCGATTGCGGACGTGCCTCCGCCGACCGAGGTGCCAACCGTGCAGCCCCCACCGGCAACCGACCC
>DAOUMU010000015.1:0-3765 GCA_034409055.1 Anaerolineae bacterium | reverse complement strand
GAGGGCTTAAGCTCCTGAAATCAAGGGGTGTCCCACAAATTCAGGGGGTCAAGCCCCTGAAATCAGGGGGTAACTTTACTGTGGTCAAGCACAATGCTAGGTCCCGTGATAGTTAGACAGTCAGGGCAACCAACTGCTCCACCGCCCCGGCCACGGCTTCCGGCGGGTGTTTGCCTTCGACCGCTGCCCGGGCGGCGGTGGTCAAGGCCAGCAGGGCTTCCTGCGGGGTTCCTTCCCCTGCGCCTCTGCGCCCCGGCTCCCCGGCTCCCTCCAGGCCGGCCAGCATCTGCCGCACCTGCTCCGCTTCGGGCATACCCAATTCTTCGTGAAGTCTCAAAGCGGTCAAATATCGCTGACGGGCTGTGGCTAAATCGCCTTTGGCCTGAGCAATTTGTCCCAATTTACCGGTGTTGAAGGCAATACTCTCTTTAGCACCGAGCTTTTGAGCAAGATCCAGCGCTTCTGTTACCATCTTTTCCGCTTGATCCCACCGGTTCTGAGCTATGAACACGTTAGCCATGCCCGACAGGGTGGCCCCTTTACCCTGTAGGTCGCCCACTTGTTCCAGGATTGTTAACGTCTGCTGGTAGAGGTCGAGGGCCTGGTTGAGGTCGCCTCGGGTTTCCCAGAAACTGGCCTGTTCGGTCATGATTCTTGACAGCATCTGTTCATCGTTTTGCTCTCTGGCCACCTGTTCCCCCAAGTTCAGGATTGGTGCTTCTTCACTTAAGCGGCCAAACTGCCTGAGCAGATAAGCCAACTGCCAGCAGTAACGGGCCTGCCGGTCCGGGGGTTGGGCTTCGGCCAGGGGGATCAGTTCGTCCAGCCACTGTTGGGTCAGGCGGGCTAGGACTGGGCTGCGGCCGGTTTCGCCGTAAACGGTTTTCACCAGCCAGGCTGCGTAAGCGGCGTAGGCCGGGGCCAGGGTCGCTGCCCACTCAGGCGGCCTCAGTCGCTGCAGGTGGCGGGCCACGACCGGCTCCAGGCGGTAGGTGGCCGGTTGGCCCGCCTCAAAATAGCCCTCGACCTGGAGGAGACTGCGGTGGACAAAGCGGCTCAGGGCGGCGCTGGTCTGTGGTTCGTGGTCCGTTGGCCGTGGCGCTTCGTCTTCGGCTGCCTTCTCCTGGCCCGTTTCTAACGCCTGCCACAGGAGAGCCGCCCCCTGGGCAAAGAAGGGGGCCGGGAAGCGGCTGAGGGCCAGCAGCTTTTGCTGTTGGTCCCGGCTCAGGTGGTCAAAACTGCGGTCGAAGGCCACCTTAAAGGTAGCGTGATGGACCGACAGGCCTGCCCGGCGGGCTTCGGCCAGTTCCTGGTCCCAGGTGGCCAGAAAATCTTCAGGCGTCTTTTCGTCGCTCTGGTCAAATTCACCGGCCAGCAGGGTGATGGCCAGGGGATGGCCGCCGGTGGCCTGAGCCACGTCTGTCGCCAGGCGCTGGTGACGGGGGCGATCTTTTTTGGCCCGGGTGCTGTGGTGTAGAAAGAGGTCCGCTCCGGCTTGGACCAACAGCCCCGTCATGGCCCTCTTAGGCGGAAAAACAAGCTCGCCGGGCAGTCCGGCGGGCTGGCGGCGGCTGGTCAGCAGCAGGGGCAACCCCGTTTCGGCCAGCTTGTAAACCAGGCGGTGAAAGCGGCCAGCCTCCGCTTGTTGATTTTCGATTTCAGATTGACGATTTGCGATTGGGGGCGAGCCATTCTCCCCCGCTCCTCTGCTCCTCTGCTCCTCTGCTCCCCGGCGCCCCGGTTCCCCGGCTACATCCTCCGGGTCGGCGGTGGGCCGGGTGAGCTGCAGGATGCTTTCGTAGTTGTCCAGCCAGATCAAGGGGGGACGCGGGCGGGCGGTCTGCAAAAAGATTTCCAGCAGCCGTTCGGCCGGGGCGTCGGCCAGCTCCGGGGCCAGTTGTCCTTCCCCCAACCGTTCCAGCAGTTCCCGCCAGAGGCTCTCCGGGGCGAGGGCGGGCCGGTTGGCCAGGGTCAGGCCGATTATGCCGCCCGGAAAATGCCAGCCAAACCGTTCGGCAAAGGCCGCGCTCAGGGCGGTTTTGCCAATGCCGCCGCTGCCGACCACGGTCACCACTTTGTCCCCCTGCTGGAAGTGCTGGGCCAGGTGGTGCAGTTCCGCTTCCCGGCCCATAAAGGGCCTGGGCGCGGCCAGGGCGGGCGGTAGGCTGAGGCGATGGGGGTGGGTCAGGGCGCTGACCTGGGGATAGCCCTCTTGCCGGGGCAGGGGCTGCCCGCCGCCGGGGGCCACGTAGGCCACGGGCAGGCCCACGGCGTAAGGTCGCTCGCTCATGGCCTGGCGGGCCTGGCGCAGGCTTTCGGCCAGGTCTTGGCCGGCCAGCAGAAAGTCGTACAGGTTGGCGGCCAACTCGTCGCTGAGGGGATCGGGGAAGCCGCCCTGCATGCCGATGGCCGCCGGAGTGCCGGCCCGGACCATGGCCCGGGCCAGGCTGGCATCCATGGCGCTGGCCGCGGTGTGGCATGCGCTAAAGACGACCAGGCGCAGTACTCCGCGCGGCGGCATGCGCAGCAGGTAGTCGCCGCGCAGGGGGGCGGCCTGGCCGGTGGGGTCTTCCAGGTAAAGGACCGCCTGGCGGGTGACCTGGCCGTCCTGAGTTATGTCAATCACGTTGCCGTGGGCGCTGAGGTGCAAAATGGCCGGGCCTGTTTTCAACGCGCTGCGCAGGTGCTGTTCGGTGGGCGGGATGCGCCGGGCGGCCAGGCCGGTGCCGCTGTTGGCCAGCACCTGCCCCATGGCTTGCAGTTCGGTTTCGATATCCAGCTTGTAGCCGGTGCGGGCCCGGCCATATTCATCCACCAGGGGGTCGGCGGCCAGGATGACGAAGTTGAGCGAGCCAGGCCGGATTGAGGGCGCGGGCCGGGCCTCCGGTAGCAGGCGCAGGCAGCCGTACTCGGCCACCAGGAAGGTGCCGCCGGGGGTGGCCGCGTACTCCCAGGGAATGGCGGCCGTGGTTTCGTCGGTGATGAGCAGCAGCAGATAATCGGGATCATCATGCTCTAATAGATCGAGCAGTCCTGGCCCGCCCATGGCCGCCAGCAGTTGCCGGCCCAGCTCAACGGGGTGGTAGCGATAGGGGTTTTCTGCCCCGGTAATGCGGGGCAGGTCGACCAGGGGCGTCGGCTCGGCCAGGGGCCGGTCCTGGTACATAGCCACGACCTGGCCGTCTTGGTGGGTCAAAGTTAGTTCGATGGACATGTTTACCAGACCTCGGAAGTTTGCGGCAAGGCATAGGGATGCCTCGCCTACGTTTTGCCCTGGAAAGGGCCAATTTACGTTTTGCCCCGGAAACGGGCCAATTTAGAACGAAGTATAACGGATGTTTTACCCCAGCGCAAATGGTTGGGTTGAATGGGGTAAAGGTGTAGTAAAATCTGAACTGGGGCGAGCGTATCAAGACGGGTAGACATTGGTGTTGTTGGAGAGATAACCACGGATAGGGAAATACACGATAAAAATCTTAATAGCGTATATCCTTGACTCTACTCAAAGACCTTTTTTCAGTAGAGTCATTACGCAGTACGCAATACGCAGTAGAGTTAAGGCCCCTCCTGATGAATTACGCCCGAATCGTTACGCGTGGCCCCGCTGCTGATTGTGGTCGGGGCGTTGGTGTCGCTCTTTAGCTAGTTTCTGTCAGGAAACCCCTAATCCGGGTTAGACCTGAATCACCAGAGGTGATATAGTTGTGGTGTAAAAACTTACACATCTGGAGGTCAAAATGCTCAGATTACGTTATACACCCGTGG
>DAOUMU010000014.1:0-4468 GCA_034409055.1 Anaerolineae bacterium | reverse complement strand
GGAAGCCATTCCAGACCTGACAGGTTTCACATGCCACTTTTCGGCGTAAATGCATCCCTGATCAGAACGAATCTGGCTCAAAATGACACCTTTGAAAACCTGTCAGGTCTTAACTTAACGACATTGGTTGGGGTAGTGGCGAGAGGTGGGTGCTCTGATTTTTGTTTTATTAACGCCTCGGCTTCAAGCGCCTGCAAGACACCACCCAATCAAAACCGACTTACCCACGCAAGACGACATCGTAACAAGGCGCGGCTGTTGGGGTCGCTTGCAAGCCGTTGTTGGGCCGCATATTACCTCATAAACCCGCTTATTGCCCAATTAAATCGTTATAAAATCTATCTATGGCGCCCAAGTAGGCCAGCCACCTGATCCGAGGCGGGTTTGATTGGTGCCGTCAACGTTCATCACGTAAAGTCCTCCTGTCACACCACCAGCATAATAAGCAAGGCGCTTGCCATCGGGCGACCAAATGAGATCGTAAATCAGGGCATAATTGCTGCCATACGGCTGATAGTCAGTGAGGCGGGTTTGATTTGTGCCGTCAGCGTTCATCACATAGATGTTTATGCCGCCTGAAACAAAAGCGATGCGCTGTCCATCAGGCGACCAAACTGGATCGTTACACGAGAATGAGCCAGAGGAGTATAATCCGGAATCAGTAAGGCGAGTTCGGTTCGTGCCATCGGTGTTCATCACATATATGCCGCCATCTTCACCAAAGAAAGCAATCTGTTCTCCATCAGGCGACCAGGCAGCCCGCCAAGCCTGCTTGTATCCATCAGTCTCGCGAGTAAGGTGGATTTGATCAGTGCCATCAGCGTTCATAACATAGATTTCAGGAATGTCCTCAATGTGGTATGACACGAAAGCAAGGTGCTGTCCATCAGGCGACCAGGCCGGAGTACACCGATTATTTTGATAATTGTATGTGAGGCGGGTTTGGTTGGCGCCATCAGCGTGCATGACATAGGCTTCCCAGGTGCTATCACGATCTGACAGGAAAGCGATGCGCTGCCCATCAGGCGACCAAATAGGACTCTGGTTAGAAGCAGCTAAACTGTTGGTGAGGCGGGTCGGATTAGAGCCGTTGGCGTTCATCACATAGATTTCATCCAAACCAAAAAAACCAGAGTTAACACTAAAAGCAATCTGTTCTCCATCAGGCGACCAGGCAGGCCAAGAGGCGTCATACTCATTGCTGGTGAGGGGGGTTTTTCCAGTGCCATCAGCGTTCATCACGTAAATCTCTCCCTTTTCCTCAAAAGCAATGCGGCCAGTCCCATTGGGGACAAAGCTGGCAGGTGCAAATGCTAAGGTTGATGGCGGCGTGTCGCTCCAGGCAAAGAGGACTAACATTCCTGCTGACCAGGCCAGTGCCGCCCCAGCGACGCCTCCGAAGGGCTTTATCGTTTCTTTACCACACCGCCAAGCGATGGCCCAACACCCTATAAATGCCACAATAAGCAACCCAGCGACTAGATTTGCGAAATTTCCAAAGCCTATCAGAATAGTGACCCCAGCTATGAGTATAACTATCAACACAGTGACCCGCACAAGCAGTTTCTCATCAAATTTTATCATTTCACACCTTCCCGTGAACGCTACGATAACGACTGGCGGCCCAACGTATTAAGATTCATACGGCGTGCTCCAGCAACGAGACTTCAATCGAGGGCCAGGTCTCAGGCTCGAGGCTGCATATAAATCTGGAAATACGGAAACGGGTACGGGCGGTTTTGAAGCAGGGGTGGGGGTCAGCGATGGTCGTCGCCGATTGTAACTTAGCAAGTTCCGTACTTGTGCAAACAAATAGACAAAATGCTCCACCTCCCAACTTTTTATCTACTGCGACGAGCCAACGCCAGACCCAACCCGGCCATGACCATCAACCCTCCGGCCCCTCGCAGGACTGCTCGAAATGCTCGCTGACCTCGTAGGAACCCTCTTGCTTTTCCGGCGACTAATGCCCAAACAGAAGTTATGACAAAAGTGATCATCAAAAATGTTGGAACAATAAACATAAATTGCAATCCAAGAGGGCGCGTTGTATCTATGAACTGAGGAAGAAACGCGGCAATGAAGATCAAGCTTTTGGGATTAAGGATCGTGATGACCAACCCCTGCACAAACAGGTTCGCTCTGGATGTTGACGGAGTGTCAAACTCCACGGGCGCACTTGCACTTCGCCACTGTTTGAGCCCAAGATAAACAAGATAGGCGGCTCCGGCCCAGCGAAGCCACTGGAACGCCTCTGCAACAGTATTCAACAACGAGGCTAGACCGATTGCGGCGACGACAAGTTGAACGGCTACTCCTCCCGTCGCTCCGACAACGGTGACCAGAGCGGCCTGCCAACCGAATGAAATACTATGAGAAACTGTCAGAAGTACGCTTGGTCCAGGTAATGCAATCAAGATGACAGTGGCAACAACGAATGCAAAGTAGATATGTAATTCCATAGTGATTTGATGGCTCCTGTTAATTAATGATGTGCAGGTTATGAGAAAAATGACCTAAAAGTACAGGTTCAGTGAACCGGCCCGGATACACCGAACCTGAAGGTAGACTATGGAGGGGAGCGGTCTCTATTCAACCAGGGGCTGAACGGGGTCAAATCAGAGGGTGATTTGCCCAGTTCAGCACAGGTCTGAAAATAGGAGACCAAAAACTGATAGGGGTTGAGGCCATTGAGTAGACAAGTCTCAACGATACTGAAGACCATTGCCGCCAGTTCACCGGCCCATTGGGTCTGATGGCCATAATAATTCTTGCGGCCCAAGACGGGAGTACGCAACAGTCGCTCGGCCCAGTTGTTGTCCATAGGGATGTCGGGGTCGTCGACAAAGATGGTTAGTCCGGGCCAATGGCGTTCCATACTCACCAAGATTTTCTGCTGGGCGATGGTTAAGCCCTGACGTGCGGTGGTCCTGTTTTTCATAGCGGCGATGGCCGCTGCCAGTTCAGCTTGAGCCTGGCGGAAGGCTTCAGGTTGGTCTCGGACAGCCAGGCGGTACTGGTTGAGGGCGTACAACTGAGCAATTTCTTCCAGCCAGCTTTCAGCCCAGGCAAGCAAGACCGGCTGGTCGGGGTGAGCCTTCTGGAAATCAACGAAGTCACGACGTTGATGGCTCCAGCAGAAGGCCACCTTGAGCCACTGGCTGATAGCTTGGTAGACCCGCAGCCGGTCAGCCCTGATGATTTCCAGGGTGTTGGAGAGGGCATAAGCCTGACCGTCAATCAGGTTGACCTCGTGTCCCTCAGCTTGGGTTTGACCGGCCGGTAGTTTTTCAGCCAGGTGTTTCTTGGGCACGTTGGCCGAGCGGCTGGGGTCGATGACGAAAACGACAACACCGACCTGCTTGGAGGCAAAGACCCAGAGCCACCAACGATGGTTGGCTTTGCCTGCGACTTCTTCAAAGACCCGCCAGCTAGTTTCATCGGCATGGAGATGGCGAGCGGTGCGCAGGTAGTTCAGGAAATGCGCATACAAGGGCAGCAAATAGTCGAAAAGTTTCCTGAAGCCAGCGCTGACCGTGCTTTTGGCGACCGACAGCCCAATTTGCTCCAACTGTTTGAGTTGGCGGGTGACCGGTATCTGGGCCTGGTATTTGTCCAGCAAGAATTTGACCCAGGTGGTCACCGTGAATTTGCCCTTGGGGATCAGTTTCGGGGGGAGGGGAGCGGTGATGAACTTGGGACCAGGGCAATGGCACCTCTGCCGATAGCGCTTGCGCCGATAGCGGCGGACGTGGGCCTTGACCTTGACCTCAATCTCCTCGGAGTCTTCGGTCAGGGTCGTCTCGGCGTATGGCAGCCCACATTGGGAGCAGCACCGTTCCGCTTCTGGCAATTCATAGAACTTCTCCTGCCGGGGCAGGTCAGGCGGAATGGAACGACCACTGCCTGTGTGACCGGGCTGGCCACCGCGCTGCCGGTGGGGTTGCCCGGGGGGATCGGCCGAAGGGGTCGGGGGGATTTCGCTGGCCTCTCCTTCGATGATGACCGGGACGGGCGGCTCCTGGTTGGGGGAAGCACTCCGTTCACTGGAGTGGCCAAACCGTTTGGCTCGCTCCAACTTTAAGGCCGCCTCCAACTCGGTCACCTGAGTGCCCAGCCGTCTGTTTTCAACCACCAAGTGGTTGAGCAGAACCAACAAAATCATCACCAGGCTGGACAGAAAGTCTTCGACTGGGGTTACATCGACCTGATTTGAGGTTGTCCTGCTGGCTTGTTGGTCTGAAGTTTTCATACTTCACACTTTAGCAATGATTTCGGCTTTTTTCAATCCACTTTTTTGGGGATTGACGAAGGGGGTGACGGTTTTACTGAACCTGTACACCCCTGACTGTCTAACTATCACGGGACCTAGCATTGTGCTTGACCACAGTAAAGTTACCCCCTGATTTCAGGGGCTTGACCCCCTGAATTTGTGGGACACCCCTTGATTTCAGGAGCTTAAGCCCTC
>DAOUMU010000013.1:0-20673 GCA_034409055.1 Anaerolineae bacterium | reverse complement strand
GACAAGTTGCTGTACCTTTAGCTTCTAGGAAGTTCAAATGTTGTTGACCCCTACCAATTTTACCTGTTAATGAGTAAATCTGAGCATTTTCACCCGGTTTTTTCGCATATTACTGAAGGGCGGTGAGACCTGTCACCTGCAACCTGGCACCTGCACCCCTGCTTGCAACCCTGCTACCTTGCAACCTTGCAACCTGTCACTCCTCCACCACAAACTCAAACAAGATAAACGAGATAGCGATAAAAATAATGTCAAAGGCCACCAACAAAGCCAGCCAGTGACGAATATCGGCAAAGGGAGTCTGATCGAGAATAGCCGAGGTCAAGCGTACCGCCGACAGCATAACCGGGATGACCACCGGAAAGAGCATAATCGGCAGCAGGACTTCCCGCGCCCGGGTGTGGACGGCCATAGCCGAGAAGAGGGTACCCACGCTGGCCAAGCCAATCGTGCCCAGAACGACGACGCCGACCAACATCGGCACCGTAGCCATGGGTTGGTTAAACAGGACAATAAAAAAGGGCAAAATAATGATCTCAACGATGCTGATAAAGAGGACATTGCCGATCATTTTGCCAAAGTAAATGGCACTCCGGTCAACCGGAGCCAGTAACAGGCCATCCAGGACCCCCCGGTCACGCTCCAGAATGAAGCTGCGACTCAAGCCCAGCATCCCGGCAAAAGCAATGGCCACCCAGAGCACGCCGGGGGCCAGGGTTTGCAAATTTTCGGCCCGTAGATCAAAGGCAAAGTTGAAAATAAAGATGATCAGCAGAGAGAAGACGAACATAGCACTGATCATCTCTTTAGTGCGGATTTCGGTGGCGATATCTTTGCCCACAATGGCCAATACCTTGCGGACATAAGCCCTAAAGCCGCCCGGTACAGACGGGGAGGCTGATATGGAATTGGTTAGCGGTTTGACTTGTTCGGTCATTATCAATTGGTTACATCAACAGGGATGGGGTACGTTTCAGTTTTGGGGCGAGTTATGATTTATCAGTTGGTCAAGCCTTTGGAGTCAAGGCTTCAGCCGGTCCAAACGGGGCCACGTCCGGCTGAAGCCTCGACCCCACGATATATTTGGCTGAAGCCTCGACTCCACGATATATTTGGCTGAAGCCTCGACCCCACAATATATTTGCTGAAGCCTCGACCCCACAATATATTTGCCCCAAATTGAATTGCATCCTATCAACCGGTGCCAGCAACGACTGGCGGTCACCCCCCCGTCACATACTTGTAATACTGCTGGCGTACCTCGGCCACACCGACCGTCTGGCGTGGCGTATCGTAGGCGATTTTACCTTTGGCCAGAATGACCAACCGGTTACCCAGCGACAACCCCCGCTCCAAATTGTGGGTGGTCATCAGAATGGTGCGCTGGCTGGCCCCGACGGCGCTCAACAGGCTACCCAACATATCGGAGGCGTGCTGGTCGAGACCGGTATCGGGTTCATCCAGCAGCAGAACGGGGGGATTATGGAGAATGGCCCGGGCGATGGCTAAACGTTGCTGCATCCCCCGCGAGTAGGTTCGAACCGGGTCGTGTTGGCGGCCCCACAGACCGACCTGATTTAAGACGGTTTCAATTCGGTTCGAGGCCTCAGGTACATCATACATCCGAGCATAAAAGCGCAGGTTTTGCTCAGCGGTCAGGTCATCGTACAACAGGGTCTTATGGGAAACCAGGCCGATGAAACGACGTAACTGGCTGGCAGAGTCGGCCAGGCGGTAGCCGTTGATAAAAACGTCCCCGGCCGTCTGTTTGCTCAGGCTGGCCACAATGTGCATCAGGGTGGTCTTACCGGCGCCATTAGCCCCCAGCAGAGTCACAAAATCGCCTTCATTAATGGTCAGGTCTACTCCGCGTAGAACGACCCGGTTACCAAAGGCTTTAACGAGTTTACGGATTTCGATCATGAGTGTGAAACGTAAAACGTGAAACGTAATGGTGGATAGCGCCCCATGTCTTCGTGGATGAGCCATTACGTTTTATCGTCATCTACCCAAGCCGCCTTGCCGATTACTCTTCTGGCTTGTGGCAAAGCTGGCACATATCGACAGTACGTCCCTCGTGGTCAGCCGGGAAGGGTTTAACGCTGTCCAAAGCGTGACAGAGCAGGCAATCATCACGCTCCTCAAGGGGATGGGGAATAGACGATGGCTCGGTAGCCGACCCGGTTTCTCCCTCCTCCTCTTCCTCTTGGTTCTCGTCAACATCCTCAGTGGCTGACTCATTGGATTCGGCCGGCTTTGAGGCGTCCTCTTCCTCCTCCTCGTCAACATCCTCAGTGGCTGACTCGCTGGATTCGGCCGGTTTTGTTGAGGCGTCCTCTTTCTGTTCTTCTGCCTCTTCCTCTTCTGCCTTTTCCTCTTCTTCTTCCACCGCTACCTGGTGACAAGATAGGCAAATGTCAGTGGCCCGTCCTTCGTGATCGTCCGGGTAGGGTTTAAAGCCATCCAGACCGTGACAGACGAGACATTGATCACGCCGGCCATCCAAGGTATGGGGTATCGACGGTGACAAGGGAGTCTCTCCCTCTGCTACCTCGCCGGTCGTCTCAGCCAGGCTTGGCTGGTGGCACTGGGTACAAAGGGGCTGCTCATAGCTGGTGTGATCGGCCGGGAAGGGACGCACTGCGTCCGTAGCATGACAGATACTGCAATCGGTCCGAGGTCCGGCAGGGTGGGGCACCGGTCGGGGTTCACCTGAACCGGGTACCGGAGGTGACGCCACCAGGGCCCGAATGGCCGGCGCGTCTAAGCCGACGAATTTCCATTCGGTGGCGTGGCAGCCGCTGTTGGAACAAAAACTGGTGTTGTCGGTCCCACCGGGATTGCTCACATCGTGGCAGGCGGCGCACGTTTCGTCAAACTGGTAACGATGCCGGGCCAACCAGTTGGAATCCAGGTGTGACTCGGGTTCGCCCGGCTTGTCAATGCTGAGCACCGGGGCGGCTATATCCGCTTCCACAACCTCGGGGATGGAATGGCAGATATTACACTCCAGGCGTACCGTTTTACCCTCAGACGAGGTGTGTTTGCCGTCGTGGCAACGGAAGCAGCCGGGGAACTCGCGATGACCGGCATTATCGGGATGCGTCTCCCAACCAACATGCAGATTGGGAAAAACGGTTATAGTGAAGATACGTTTGATCTCTTCGATAGTATGCTGTACCACTTTCTGATTACTGTTATAGAAATCGGCGTAATTTTCCCGGTACCAATCCTCAAGTGCCTCAATGGCCTGGAAGCCCTCTGTCGTGCTGGCGTACTCGTGGTTCAAGACCTGCACGCCACGCGATTTAATTTCGGGTATGTTCCTGTCAATCAACCGGCGGGCCAGAGCATCGTCCATCGCATCGGACGGCGAGCGGAAGAGATGCGAAATGCGGGTGTGGCAGTCAATGCAGTCCATCCGGTGTAACTTATCCTCAACCTGTTGGCCAAAATCGGGTGGCAAACCCGCTTCCACGTCAAAATATTCGATGACCTGTCCATCAGGGTCTATCTCCCGCACGTAGGGAATAGTCTGCTTGAGCGGGTCATCGGCATAGAACCAGACTTCGTTTTCGATGTGCCAATGGATGCCCCGCCCCAGGCCTTCGCGCCGGGTGCCGCCGCCCGTTTTGAAAATGAGATAGGTGCGCGTCTCGGTGTTGGTCTCGTCTTCGGCGTAGCGCTTGATTTCGACGAAAGCGTCGGAGGAGAATTTTTCCGGATTGTGGCACTGTTCACAGGTGTCGCGGGCCGGACGCAGGCTCTTGACGTAGATCGGCGGTTCGTAGGCCTGGGTGAGGGCGTTGACGACGTGGCTGATCTCCTTGGCCTTGCGCGGGACCGTTAACACGACGCTGTCTTGGCCCAGGTGGCAGTCGACACAATCAACGCGGGCGTGGGGCGAGAGTTGATAGGCGGTATATTCGGGCGGCATGGTATGGCATGTGGTGCCACAAAATTCGGGCGAATTGGTAAATTCCCAGGTGGTTGCGCTGACCGTGATAGCCGCCAATGTTAAGACGGCCATAATTACGATGACGACCACCCAGCGCACAGGTCGCCGCAGACTAAATAACCAACGGGTAAATTTGCTCATTCATTTTCTCCAGTGTTATTTAAAATTATTAGTCCCCCATCATTGCAGCCAATTCGGTCTTATATTTGATTCGGGCGCGGCGATAGATTTCTTCGTCGAGTTCGCCAGCCTGGAAAGCCTCGTCCAAACGAACCAGAGTCAACAGCAGTTTCTGGCGATACAGGTCGGGATCTTCATCGTAAAGGCTCGATTGAGGAGCCAGTTGTGGACGCATCAGAGGATAAATCACGCCAGCGACTACAATCGCTACTCCACCCAGGCCAAGAATAATCCAGCGTAAGAGATTCTGGTCAACCCGGTTGCCGGGGACCGTTGCTCCCGGCGCGTTAGCAGGCATGGCAAATTCAAGCTGATCCAAGCCGGTTAACTTCAGGCCAAGCGTTTCACCCCCGGCCAAATTGGCCCCATTGAAAATCGAAAATGTAGCCCCCTGAACCTGGCGAGTTTCGACAAATTGGAGCTGGTCACTGCTCAGAGTGGCCCCTTGATCACTGGCCAGCACATTCAGTGAGGCCACGTCTGCCGGGAGCGGAAACTGAATGTCGAGCGTATCATCATCGTAAGGCATATCATAGAGCACAACTACGGTCAAGCCATCCTCACCCGGTATGACCGGCTCCGTATCGGCATAACCCCTATCGGTCTGAATAAAACGGGTGCCAGCAGGGTCATTTTGAAACCGGACCGCTGTGGCCCCACTGGGGAGCGAGAACGAAAAAGTTTGTCCATTCTCCTGGCCGATATAAGTTTGGTCGCCGTTATTACCGACCACAAAAATTTGCACGACATTCACCGCGCCAGGGCTGAAGGACAGCAGATAGTGCAACTGGGTAATGCTGATGGCTTCATCGCCGGTCGTCGTGTCGTATACCTTCAGATCGAGGGTGGTTTCGGTATTATTGGGGGTAAAAATACCCGGCTCGTCGCTCAGATAGACGATATCCTGATAGTGTCCTTCGAGCATATACAGAATGGTGTGTTCGGCAGGTAGATTTTCAAACGTATAATTTCCCTCGCTATCGGCCTGGGTGGTCCGGGTGTCAATCTCTACATCGTTCTGAAAAACATGAAGCGTTATCTCGATATCACCCACCGCTTCGTTGGTGGTAGCGTTGATCACCTGCCCGGTGAGCTTACCATCGCTCTTGGGCAGGGTTACCTCAAAAGAGAAGGTGCGGATGTAATCCAAGGTCTGCCAGAGTTGTGCTTCGGCCAGGTCGCTAAATTGGGCGTGCTGGTCGCCAGCTAGAAAATTGGCCTGCAAGTCAGCTTGACTTCGCCGGACCATCACCGGTAAATCGGTGAAATCAACGATTTCGGCGGGCGACTCGGGACCATCGCCGGTACCGTTTTCACCGTGACAGGCCGCACATTGTTCAAGGTAAAGGGTTTCTCCAGCCGCCAGGTCCTGGGGGGTAGTACTGAGGCGCCACACGTAAGCGGCTGCGTCCCAAATTTGGGCATCACTTAAGCGATTGCCCCAGGGAGGCATCAATTTATCGGCGCGACCATTTTTAATCACCTCGAAGTTCTCGACGGGCAGCAGGTGGCGGGCAGTCTGGGGATCGGAGAAATCAGGCAGAGGGTCTGGGATGGACTGGGCCGCAGGGCCATCCCCTTTACCGGTGGGACCGTGGCAGGGTTGGCAATTCTCGACCCAGTGCGCCTGGCCGCCAGCCACAGCAGGCGGGGTGTCCGGGGCTTGAGCCGGGGGAGCAGCCTGAGTGATTCCCGGCCAGATGGCGATGATCAGCCCGCTTAATAAAATGAATAGAAGAATCCGCACAGACACGGGGACGAAAAAGGGCATGGGTGCGTCGGTCGGATCGATGGGGGCAAATGGCGAGTCGTTACTTATCATCATTCAGTCCTGGGCTCAAAGGGATCGTTCCGTAATCTGGGCATCTTTGCGTTTTTGCGTCTGCGCTGTCTTTTCTAATGCTGTGCCACATTTAGCGCAAAACACATCGTCAGCTTGAAAGGCATAGCCACACTGGGGGCAAATGTTTTCAGCAGTCCCCAGTTCAACGCCGGCCAACGATTGGCCACAACCGCTGCAAAAAGCATCGCCTGGTTCAAAGAGTTGACCACAATTGGGACAGGCAGGGCCATCGACATCAGCTTCAACTTTAATACTCTTGAGCGACTCGATCTCGGCATCAATTTCTGGCAACAGGGCTTCATATCCGTTCAGCTTGCTGGCCTTGAGTTGATTGAGCAGCGTTTCAATTTGGGCCTCCACGGCAGGGTCAACGGCGGCCTCTTCGGCGCTACGGCTTAAACGGTCAATTTGCTGCCGGATTTTGGCCGCTTCCAACTTGGTTTTGTGCAGCAGGGTTTCATAATCGCCTGCCGAGACTTTGCCCATCTCATAATCAAACATCAGGTCTCTAATTGCAGCCAGAGTGGCCTGGTAGCGAGCCTGATATTCTTCCAGGGTTTGGCCAGAGCGATCAACGCGAAAAATGGCCTCGGGGCGGGTTTGCTGCCACAAGGGATAAAGGATAAGGGCCAGAACGCCACCACCCAACACCAAACCGCTAATGAGAGTTAGTGTATCCATAGGCTAACTCTCCTGGGGAGGCTGGACTACTAATTTATCCAACAGGCCATACAGTTGGGGTTTCTCAATCGGACCAATTTGGACGTGGGCAATGTTGCCGTCTTTATCGATAAAGAAGGTTTCCGGCACGCCGGTGATGGCATAAGCTTGAGAGATTTTATCCCCAACATCAGGACCGGAGGGATAGGTGATACCATATTTGGCCATATAGGCCAATCCTTCTGTATCGGTGTCAAGATGGTCAATGCCAATGAACATGACACCCCGGTCTTTGTAATCTCGCCAGGCTTGTTCCAGCAAAGGGGCTTCTTTGTAGCACTCCACACACCAACTGGCCCAAAAATTGACGACCACGACCTGACCACGCAAATCGGACAGGGCAATCTGATCCTGTTCAAACTGGTCAAAAAGGGGTAAAGTAAAATCAGTGGCCTTGTTCCCTTGCAAGTCAACCGACTCAACGTTTTGCAGATTGATAGCCATAATCGCTACCAGGCCCAGTAGCAAAAGCATACCAACAATTAAAAAAATATTTCGTCCGGTTGATGATTGTTTTTGCTGAGGAATGGTTTGTTCCATAATTCTTTACCTCACCTATCCTCGATTCCCAAATCTTTTTCTACCTGGCTCAGATAATCATCGGCCAGATCGGCTTCATCTGCTGGCAGAGAGGCAACATCTGCCGTGGATGAGTCAGCCGTGGTTGCGGCCATCTGTTGGCCTGTATCTGCCTGTGCAGCCATGCTAGTCGTGCTGCCCTGTGCAGCCAAGCTGCCACGGGTGTTGGCCCAGCCACGTATGGTATAAACGAGCCAGCCCCCGCCAACCAGCACCGCAATGACCGGTAAAATCCACAAAGCCAGGGTAAAGCCACTCCGAGGCGGCTCTTGCAGCACCTGGGTGCCGTATTGAGCGGAGAAATAGTCCAGTACCTCCTGGTCACTATATCCTTCTTCAACCAAGTCGGCAATTTTATTCCGCCACTGCTCGCAAGTCAGGGTTCGACAATCGGCCAGGTTGATCCCGGCGCAGGTAGGACAATTGAGATTTTCGGCAATGTTGTTGATCCGGTCGTAGTCCGGTTCCTGAGCCAAGACCGGGCTGGCCAGAATAAAAACACTAAAAACGGTTAGCATTAAGAAAAATTTGCGCATTTCTATCCCTCATTTGGCCGGAACGGCTGGGCCCGGTATTTTGGCTTTGGCCGTGACTCGCTGCCCAGTTTGTTGTGGGCTGGGCCAGGCGGCGATGAACGTACCGATGATAAAGACAAAGCCACCAATCCACAGCCAGTTAACCAGGGGATTGATGTAAGCTTTGAAGGTAGCCGTTTCCCCCGTTCCTTCCCAACCAGCCAGAATGACATAGAGGTCATCGGCCAGGGTACTGCGTTTATCGGGGATAGTCATCGGCTGCTGTTGGACCACAAAGAATTCCCGGTTGGGGATCAAGGCCCCAACGGGCCGGCCATTATGGCTGACGCTCAACACGGCCTCGGTGATAATACGGTCATCGGGCGTGTCTCCTTCCCGCAGACCGTGATAGGTTAATTCATAAGTACCCAAAAATTCACTGCTGATGGTCATACTTTCGCCGATGGCCAGGTTGCGTTGCCTTTCCACCTGGTAGAAACGACTGCCGATGATGCCAATGGCGACCAAGACCACCCCAATGTGGATGAAATACCCACCGTAGCGGCGGCGATTACGCCCGAACAGTTTCCACAGGGCGACCGGATAGCTTTCACCTTTACTGCGATGGCGAGCGCTGACGCCGCGCCAATATTCAATCAGGGTGGCGGCCAAAGTAAAAGCGCAAAAACCGAAGCCTAACACGGCTCCAACAATTTTGATACCAACAACGGTATAAAGGATGGCCATCGTCACCAGGCCAATCGCAGCCGGCCAGAGAACAACACGACCAATTTTTTTCAAACTGGCTCTGCGCCAGGGAATCAGAGGGGTTACCCCCATCAGTAAAACCAAGATGGCCCACAAGGGCGCAGTCGTCTTCTCAAAGAAGGGAGGGCCAACCACAATCTTCTCGCCAATGATGGCCTCTGAAAAAAGTGGGAAGTGAGTGCCCCACCAGACGGTTACAGCCAGGCCGATAAAAATCAAATTGTTTAACAAAAAGAAGGACTCGCGCGAGATGAGTGAGTCCAGCTCATTATCCGAGTTCAGGTCATTCCAGCGGGATACAAAGAGGTAGAAAGACATAATAAACATAACGCCGATAAAGCCCAAAAAGAGCGGGCCAATGGCGCTCTGAGCAAAGGTATGTACCGAGGAGATCACCCCGGAGCGAGTCAGAAAAGTACCTTCGATGACCAGAGAAAAGGTGAGAATGATCAACGCCATGTTCCAGCGTTTGAGCATACCTCGATTTTCTTGCATCATGACCGAATGTAAGAAGGGCGTACCCACCAACCAGGGGATGAGCGAAGCATTCTCCACCGGGTCCCAGCCCCAATAGCCACCCCAACCTAAAACGTCGTAGGCCCACCAGCCACCCAGCAGCAGGCCCAGGCTCAGGAAAAGCCAGGCCGTTAGCGTCCAGCGGCGGGTGGTCCGAATCCACAGGTCCCCTGTTTGGCGGGTAATGAGGGCGGCCACAGCAAAGGCATAGGGCACGACAAAGGAAACGAAGCCGATGTACAGCACCGGTGGATGAATAGCCATGCCAAAATGGCGCAGTAGAGGATTCAGGCCGGCTCCATCGGCGGGAAAGAGATCCAATTGTTCAAAGGGATTGGCCACAAAAACAACCAGGCCAATAAAAAAGGCCAGGGTGATTTGGGTCACGGCGATCACGTAGGGCATCATGATACGCATCGAGCCCCATTTTCTAAGCAGCACCAGACCGGCAAAAATGGACATCAGCCACGACCAAAACAGCAGAGAGCCATTCTGCCCTCCCCACAGGGCAGTGACCCGGTAAAACAACGGCGCAGCCCGGTTGCTGACCTCGTAAATATACTGGGTTTGGTAATGCCCGGTAATCAGGAGATATTCAATGATGATAACAGCCAGGGTGAGCAGACCGGCGACTGCAAGGGCAGCATTACGAGCACTAACCACCAATTCGGGCACTCGCCGCTGCGCTCCAACAACGGCTACCACCGCCGCATAACTAGCCAGGATAAAGGCTAGACTGATCGTAACATATCCAACGTTTGGCATAGATTCCCCCCATTAACTAACTGTAAACTCACAGGGTTTTGCCGTAGACGCATCTCCATGCCTCTACGGCGGGCATAGGGATGCCCTTGCTACGTTTTGCAGCAGAAACTAACCAACCACCTACCTGACCGCATCCACCTGTACTTCTTCTATCGTTCCTTCGTCATAACGGCTGGGGCACTTGAGCAAGAGCGACTGGGCGGTAAAAATTTCGCCATCATATTTGCCTTCCAAAATGGCTTCTGCCCCGTGGCGCATCTGGTCCGGTTTGGGGCCATTGAAGACCACAGACATTCGTTCGCCCGTTTCGCTGGTCACGTCGAACTTTAAGATCAGGTCCCGGTTGTTAAAATCAATGGTGTCGGCGTCAACCATACCGGCCAAGCGTACGGTACGATTGTGCATGGCTTCCCCTTTGGCATACAACTCATCCACCGTGAAGAAGTAGGCCGCGCTACTCTGAAAGCCGCTATAAATCAAATAAATAATGGCCAGGGCAATCATCACCCCGCCGACAATAAATTTAATCTTCTTATTTGCCGTCCGTTCGGTAATCTGCACAGATGGGACTGTGGTTGATTGAGCCATAGTTTTTCCTTTCTTAACATAATAAATTATCGTTCGAGTGGTTTATAGCTGAACTTCGGCCAAACTGAACACAAGAGATTAGGGTGTATTGTAGCATATTGGATGTTTGACATCAAACTATACTGGCTGGGGGACAACCGGAGCCGTGCGCCCCTTTAACCGGTAACTCCGCTTGGAACGGAAACGTACCCGGTTCATAGGTGCAGAAAGGCTCTTCGGCCAGGGGATCACCGGTCATAGCGTAGGCCCGGGAACGGGAGCCACCACACACCCTCACAAATTCACACAGGCCACAGCGGCCTTCAAACTTGCCGGGATCGCGTAAATCCTTAAACAGTGGGGCCTGGCGATAAATCTCGACCAGCGATTTTTTACGCACGTTGCCCACCGCTACCGGCATGAAGCCGCTGGGGAACACGTCACCCCGGCGAGAGACAAAGACAAAGCCATTACCGGCGTTAATGTGCATCGGCGTGCGGAAGATCGTTTCTCTGGGTTGAAGCTCATACTCGGCCACAATGTTGTGCAAATCCTGCCGCAATTGAAAATAGATGGGGTGCAGCTCAAAATAATCTTCAACCGGCAACCCTCTCTCATCCAGAATAGATCGCTGTAGAACAACGCGCTTGTAATGGTGTCCTTCGGTAGTTTTGGCGCTGATATATTTGGAGCAATCATACAAAAAATGCATCACCGCTTCGTACTCGGCTGGCGAAATTTCATCCTCGGCCTTACCCCGGCCGGTGGGAACCAGGAAGAAAACGCTCCAGGTCATGGCCCCGTATTCCAGGACCAGCCGAAAAATTTCGGGCAGGTCCTCCAAATTGTAGCGGGTGACGGTGGTGTTGAGTTGTAACTTCAAACCAATCTGACGAGCGGTCTGCCAGCCCCTGGTGGTCAAGGCAAATGAACCGGACACCTGGCGGAAGTCGTCGTGACGTTCCGGGGTCGAACCGTCGATGCTCAACGAGATGGCTTTGCCCCCATTTTCTTTGACCCGCCGCAAGTTTGCTTCGTTGAGCAAGGGGGTGCCGGAAGGAGAAACGGCCATAGCCAGCCCCAGTTCGTTTCCGTAGGCCATCAGGTCAAATAAATCTTCCCGCTTGAAGGGATCACCGCCGGTAAAAATAAAGATGGGACGCGGCTTGCCAAAGCTTTCGACCTGTTCCAGCAGGCGCTTGGCCTCTTCAAAGGTCAGGGAGAGGGGATCGTGTTCAGGAATAGCCTCAGCCCGGCAGTGACGACAGGCCAGGTCGCAGGCATGGGTGGTCTCCCAAATAATCATAAAGGGTCTATCGTTTAAATCGTAAGTTGGTTGACGAATTAACTTTTGCATTAAAATCCCCCTGTTATGTTTCAGTGCGCTTTTTTGACTCTGGTAATTGGTAATTGGAGATTGGTAAATTTACCAATCTCCAATTACCAATAACCAATCTCCGACGATAAGCTATTATATTCTTCCGGGCTGAGTAGTTACGAGCTCACATCGTTATAACAAATGCTTATAAAATAGCAAATCGATTATAAGATTATAGGCAACTATCGAGCCGTGACAAATACATCAAACCAGAATTTGGCTTGCCAGCGGGGTAAAAAGTAACTTCCGCTTGATGTCGCCAGCCAACTCGTGAACCCACAGGGCAAGTGACGTAAACCCGCAGGGCAAGTGACGTGAAGCGTAATGACTTATCTACGGCTCACTTTTACGTTTTACGTGGTTGGCTGCTTTATGAGGTTGCCTCCTCACCGGAAGCTACTTTTTCATTGCTAATTCTGGTTCTATGAAATAACACTGGCCTCTCTGATGAGTTGTAGGACAGGCTGCGAGCTTGTCCCTGGGGCAAGTTAGCAACACCAACATAAAATGCACTCAAGAGACTAGGTTCTGTTGACATTTGCCGATTTCGCACGCTTCGATACGCTTACAAAGGCACTCAGCATGCGAAATCGGCCCAAAAACGCCCCTTCGATACGGCATTCGCTGCGCTCAGCCTACTCAGGATGCGTTTTTGGACTAACCAAGTGAAATGTCAACAGAACCTAAGGGTTGATCAAGCCTTTCTGGATCGCGTAGCGAGTCAGTTCCGCCCGGCTGGACAGGTTCAGTTTTTGGGTAATATTGTCTCGATGGCGGGCCACCGTTTTGGGGCTGATGCCCAACTGCTCCCCAATTTGCTTGTTGGTCAGCCCTTTGGCAATCAGGGTCAACACCTCTTGTTCGCGCTCGGTAAGATCAGATAAATCCGCCGTAGAGGTGGCACTACTGCGCTGCAAAAAGTCTTTAACCAGGGTCGTGGCTACTGAAGAATGTAAAAACACCTCCCCTCGATAAACCGTGTGGATGGCCTTTAGCAAATCTTCGGGAGCGGCCCGTTTGGGGATGTAGCCGGACGCGCCGGCACTGAGCATTTGAAAGAAATATTCTTCCTCTTCATGGATGGTCAGAGCCAGGACGGCAACCGCAGGACAACTGGCTTTGAGCTGGCGGGTGACCTCTATCCCATTCATATCCGGCATGGTGACGTCCATCAAGACCACGTCCAAATCGTGCTTTTGGGCCAGGGCAAGTGCCTCTGCGCCAGAGCCAGCCTCGGCCACAATTTCAATGTCTGGCTGCGCTTGCAACAGCATCCGCAATCCGGCCCGCACAATCTCATGATCGTCAACCAGCATCAGTTTGATGACGGAGGCCATGATGCCTTCCTCCCATTTTGAAGGGGGACCTTAACGGTCAAGGTCGTCCCTTTACCGGATTCAGATTGGAGTTGCATATCTCCAGAAACCAATTTTACCCGCTCCTGAATCCCGATCAGGCCCCAACCATTACGTTTGTCTGCCTCAAGGGTTACGACCGGGTCAAAGCCAAGACCATCGTCCTTGATCTGCAAAATGGCGTGACTGTCGTCGCACTGCAGGTCTATCCATGCCCGTTTGGCCTGGGCATGGCGGGCAATATTGGTTAAGGCTTCCTGAGTAATACGAAAAAGGACCGTTTCGATCTCGCCCGGTAAGCGACTGTGATCTTGGCAAATGGCTAGCCTGGCCTGGACACCGGTCAAGTTGGTAAAATTATCAACATATTGACGCAAGGCTGCTGGCAACCCCATATCATCTAACAAGGCCGGCCGCAACTCATTGACCAGGTGGCGCATATTGCTCAGGGCCTGGACGGCCATCTCTTCCAATTGGCTGAGTTGCTGCGAAAGCAGGTTTGGATTGTCGATTGACGTTTGTACCCCGCGTAACCCAATAGCCAGCCCGGTTAGTACCTGTCCCATTTCGTCGTGTAATTCGCGGGCAATGCGGGTACGCTCCTCTTCCTGAGTCTCGACAATGCGGTGTAGAAACTCCTGGCGCAGGGCATCGCGGCGAGAAATTTCTTCCTCCACCCGCCGCCGAGCCGCCGCCAGGACCTGTTGACGATTAAATTCAAAAGTGCGTAAGGCGCGGATGATAAAGATAGCGATGATACTGGCCATCGCTGCCCGGAAAAGCTGCACAGGAATGCCGAACCAATGTTGAAAAGCCTCGGCATTAACCACGTTGGAGGGAAAAAGCGGACTGGTGTTGATAAAGATTTGGCCAATTACACCGTACAGCAGGAAACCCAACGCGGCCCAGACCAAGTCATTGGCAAAAGTGAGTCGATTCAAGCGCAGCAAGGCCGGCCGTTGGGCCAGTAGCGCCCAGGCCGTCAGTACAGCCCCAGGAATGGCCAGGCTATAACGGACCAGGGCATCGGCCGCGGCAAACCAGCCAGGTTCTGGCCAGATTAGCCACCGGCCCAGCCACACGACACCCAAACCACACAACAACAGCATCCCCAGGCCTCCCCACAAGCCAGCCTGGGGGGGACGTTTGGACGGCCAGAGCACTTGCACCCCAAACACAATCAGGGCGGCAAAAGATACGGCTAGCAGAACCAGGCGAAAAATCTCAAACCCGACTGAAGGTTGGAAACCGTAGGTCTGCCGGCCAACGATCATGAACATCTCTACCCATTCGTGACTGCCATGCACCAGGCCAAAAAAGGCCAGCGGCCACATCATCCGGTTGAAACGGCTTGGTTCGGCTCGGCCAATTTCCAGGGCCACGGCCACGCCCAGCACAAAAAAGGCCAGGCCGTAGACAAAATATATGTGTGGCAGACGGATGGTAAAGAATTCGGTCCAGCTCATCGTGATCCACGACAAATAATTACATGATCGGTATTTTACAATTTTTTAGAGGCTGAGTCAGTCGGCCTCCAATTGGCGGTCAAGTTCCCGCTTGAGCAGATAGAGGGCCACAATAGTCAGGCCAATGGCTGCCACCGCGATGACCATAGCCTGGCGACGGAAAATACTTTCGGCAACGGCCTCATCTGCGCTGGTCCTCACCTCCTCGGCGGTGGCCAGGGCATTATCAGCCTGCTCACGCACCGCATCAAGGTCAAGGGTGTGTTGAACAGCGCGAGCGGTAATCAGGTCGGTGTTGGCCTCACGCAGTCGTCCTTCCATGGGAGCGACCAGCATACCCACCCCTTGGGCGACCTGGATGGCGGCCTCAGCTTCATCGTAGGCCTGGGCAGCCGCGGTGATCGTATCGTAAAGAGATTGGGCCACCTGGCCAGGTTCACTATCGGGAACGTGGCATGCGCCACAATGCCGGGGTTCTGCCCCCAGGTAAAGGGCCTCGCTCGGCTTGCTTACATCATAGCGCCCATGGCAGGTGACACACTTGGGTCCGCCATCGCCGGCACTGGCATGGGGGCTCTTCAGATAATGGCCTTGCGTTGCGGTGTGGCAACTACCGCAGACATTGGCCACTTCTTCGAATCCGGGCGGGGCAGCGCCGTGAGTACCGTGACACGTGGCACAGTTGGGGGCCCGAAAATCCTGGTTGTCAAGCAGGGCATGACCGTGCACACTCTGCCGGTAGAGATCAAACTGGTTAATAGGAATGTCGTAGGGGGCCATCAGTTCCGCGTCGGCGTGACAACCGGCGCACATACCAGGTACAGCGGCCGGATAGACGCTGGAGGCGGGATCGTTGGCTTTGAGGACCTGGTGTCCTCCGTGGCAATCGAAGCAGGTGGCCACATTGGAATCACCCTCGGCCAGGCGAAGACCGTGGATGCTCTCTTTATACTTGGCATACTGGTCGGTGGGCAGATCGTACTGGCGCATTTGGGCCACGTCGGAGTGACAACTGGCACACAGCGCCGGGATGTCGGCCTTGGCCGGGGCGCCAATATAACCGGCCTCGGGAGACATGGCCTCGTCCACGGTACTGGCTGAGGGGTCACCGCCGTGACAGTCAGCACAGATCACATTACGCTCGGCGTGGATGCTACGCTGCCACCGAACGGTGATATCGGCGTGTTTACCCTCCAGCGTCAAGTGGCACTCGAGGCAAGTATCGACTCCCTCAGCCCGGGGGTAAACGATGGGGGTTGGAAGCGGTTCAGCCGGAGCAGTGGGGGTGGGTGGGGCCGGAATCTGGCCGGGTTCATGGCAGGCCTGGCAGATGTCATTGGTCCGGCCGGTATGATCGTCAGGAATCGGGGGGGCACCGCCGACCCCCTCCTGGTGACAGGCCAGGCAATTCTCGCGTCCGATCAGGGGATGCGGGATGACCGGTACGCCCCCTTCTTCGGTGACCGGGGCAGCTTCAGATGAGGTGTGGCACTCCAGGCAATTTTCGCGGTCAGCCAGGGAGTGGGGAACCGGCAACGGGCCGCCTACCGTCGGAGTTACCTCTGGCGTGGGTGACTCGGAAGCTGGCATAGCTTCGTCGGTGGCCGGCTGGT
This sequence comes from Anaerolineae bacterium, assembly GCA_034409055.1. GTDB lineage: Bacteria > Chloroflexota > Anaerolineae > 4572-78 > J111 > DAOUMU01. The sequence goes on along the minus strand of DAOUMU010000013.1, from coordinate 4,450 downwards.
GACAGGCCTGGCAGATGTCGCTGGTCCGGCCGGCATGGTCGTCGGGAATCTGTGTGGCCCCGGCAATCCCTGTCTCGTGACAGAGCAGGCAATCGTCGCGCCCCTCTAGCGAGTGAGGAATGGGCGGAAAATCCTGGGCAGTGATGAGGGTTGGGATAAGTAATAGGACGATGAAAGCAACGAATGCAAATCCCAGGTGGCGAACAATGGGTTGGTTCATAGCTCTAAGCCTCCCTCTGCAAGCTAACTCAGCCAGCCCCAGATGGTCAGGGCAACGACGGCGATGAGCGTGATAGCCCCAATACCGATGGACACTGGTCGCTTATACGGAGTTGGATACGGGTTACGGTCAAGGAGGGGCAACAGCAATAGCAGCAAACCGCCGACGAGGGGGGCCGTTACCCCTACAATGCGTGGCACAAGCTTGAGCCCCTGGTAAAGAAAGAGGAAATACCACTCGGGTTTAGCATGTTCCGGGGTGTGTAACGGGTTGGCCGGCTCCTCCAGCCCGGCCGGGAAGAGAGAGGCCAGGATAATGAGGACAGCCAGCATCAAGTACCAGGCAATGAATTCATCCAGGATATAGTTGGGAAAGAAGGGCAACAATTTTTTCTTTTCTTGGCCCGGCTTCGACGCCGAAGTGGGGGCTTCCCCGGTCGGATCAGCCAAGCCCTGCTGGTGAACCAGCGTCAGGTGGACTGCCAGCAAAGCCAGTAGACTGACCGGCAGCACCAACACGTGCACCCCGTAGAAGCGGCTCAGCGTACGGGCCGTCACCTCGGCCCCACCCCGCAGAAAGATGAGCGCCTGTTGCCCGATCAATGGCACCGCCCCGGCGATCTCACTGCCGACGGTGGTGGCCCAGAAGGCGCGTTGATCCCAGGGCAGCAAGTAGCCGGTAAAGCCGAAGCCCAAAGTCACCGCCAACAAGAAGACGCCCACCCCCCAGGTTATCTCACGCGGAGCTTTGTATGCCCCTTGAAAGAAGACACGCCACAGATGGAGCACGCAAAAAAGAACCATCAAGTTGGCGCTCCAGGCGTGAACGCTACGGATGAGCCAGCCGAAGTTCACCTGGTTCATAATGAACAGGATACTATCGTAGGCCGCCTCGGGAGTAGGCTGGTAGTAGATTGCGAGCAAAATGCCGGTAATTGCCTGGACGATAAAGAAGAAAAGGGTAATCCCTCCCAGGTAATAGGTTCGAACCGAGCGAGGAATCTCCACGTGAAGCAAGGCCCCTATCAAGGGGGTCAACTGGTAGCGCTCGTCCAGCCAATCCCAGGTACGCCAAACAACCGATTTTTGAGTTTGCATCGTGCGCTTCCTCCTGGTCACTACAACGTAACGGATGACGCGTAAAACGTGTATGTAGGGCAAGTTGCTAACTTGCCTATAGCACCATCGACAAGTTAGCAACTTGTCCTACAAACAGGTTTCACGTTTTACGCATTATTTATTAGCCTTCGCTGACGTAAATAGCGTCACCTTCCACCGTCAGGGCGAGCTCAGGTAGGGGAGCAGGTGGCGGGCCGGAGATGATCGCCCCATTGACAGGATTGAAACGTCCATCGTGGCAGGGGCAGAGAATAAATTGCCGGCCCTGGTCCCACTCTACAATGCAACCCAGGTGGGTACAGATAGCCGAGAAGGCTTTGACCCCTCCCTGGGCGGTGTTGACCACGATGACCGGCTTGTCGTTGACCGGCACAACCTTACCCTGACCGGCGGGGAAGTCAGCGGTTGTACCCACCTGCACCCGGCCACTTCCCCCCCCCGACGCCCGGCTGGGTGGCCACAAGTAGCCAATAATGGGAGTGAGCACGCCCCCTAGCGTGGCCACAACGGAGAATCCAAGTAGATAGGTGATCAATTGGCGGCGACTCATGGCCTGCCCCTGGTTGCTGGAGTTGCCATCAGACTGATGTTTTTCTGCCATCTACCGTTCCTTCCTTAAAGCCATATGAGAAAGAAAGACCGGGCACTGTACTGCTCGTGCCCGGTCTTGAGCACGTCTGACAAAGAGTCAGGATACCCTATCAGGGTCGGGTCATATCGCCCACATCTTGACCGATGTCCTCCAGAGAGTCGTACAGGACCTGGATGATGTACTGGCCGTTGTGAGCAAAAGCGCCGGGGTCCTTCGTGGAGTACTGGTAGTTGTAGGCAGCCCGGAGCAGGCGCGGAGTCCAGGTGTTATACCTGTTGGAGGAGGTGGCCTCGTCGGGATCAGGCTCACCGTTACCGTTGGTGTCGATAAAGAAATAGGGGTGACTATGTGACTCATAGACGATATCGGCGGTTCCGGTTTGGCCGGCAGCATAGTCCTGAATGGCCGCATAGAGGGCCTCACGCATCGTTTCGATTTCACCGGCGATACCTTCCTCGGTGTCACCGTCTCCATCAAAGTCCGTCTTGGTCATACGAATGGTATGGAGATCCTCTTCGCTGGCCACACCCGTGTGACAAGCTCCACACTCCTCCACTTTTACGTCGAGGCCATGGGCGGTATGGCAGTCTGTGCAGTTGCCGAAGCCCGGCACGTGTGCGAACAGCCCTATGTATTCCTTGCCGTCATACTCGTAGGCGCCCTTGACTTCCGTGCCAAAACGAGTTGCGCCGGCGGCAAAGTAGTGAATGTTCAGAAAGCCCAGGTCTTCGGATACAGCATCGTCGTCCAACCCTTCGATGGCCTCGTTGACAGTCACCGTAGAGGTGCGGCCCTGGTGACAGTTCATGCAGAGGTTGGTATTGGGGTCGCCGCTGTCTACCTTAGCTCCGCTGGGGAACTCCACCTCGGCCACTTCATAGCGGGAGAACGTGCTTAGATCGTTATGGCACGTAGAGCACTGGAACCCGTTAGCCGGTGGCTGGGAGATAGTGGCCCCATCCTTCAGGAAGAGGGGCAGGCCGGCGGCCGAGTGGCACTTGCTACAACTGCCGGGAACCTCGGCCGGATCGTCCTCATCCCAATGCCGGAACGGCTCTTCGGACCCGGCAAAGTGACCGTCGTCAACCCGGTTAGTGTTTTCCAGGTCAACCGGCTTGGACAGGGCGGCGTTCAAATCCTCGATAGAGTCGTAAAGAAGCTGGATGATATACTTGCCGCCGTGAGCAAAGGCACCGGGATCCTTGACCGAGACCTGGTAGTTGTAAGCCGCCTTGAGCAGGCGCGGTGTCCAGGCATTGTAGCCGTTATCACCGTTAGCCTCGTCTGCATCGGCCTCGCCATTTTCGTTGGTGTCGATGAAGAAGTAGGGATGAGTATGCAGATCGTAGACGATGGCAGTCTCGCCCTTTTCGGTGGCGTAGGCCTGGATGGCCTGGTAGAGCAGTTCTTGCAGACCCACCAGTTCGTAGTAGACGCCTTCGGCCACGTCACCGTCACCGTCGTAATCTACCAGAGAGCCTTGCATCCGGACGTCTTTCAGGTCATCCGTGCTCTTCACCCCGGTGTGACATGCGCTGCAGGCCTCCACCCGGACTTGCAAAGTGTGGGGATTGTGGCACTCCATACAAGTGTCGAATTGCTCCACGTGGGCGAAATTGGCGTCGTAGGTCTTGCCTTCGTACTCGTAACCACCTTTGGCCACCGTGCCGTACTTGGTGGCCGCCGCAGCAAAGTAGTGGATGTTGATAAAGCCAAGGTCTGGACTGACGGTGTCGACGTCGGTTAAGTTCGCCTCGGTGATGGCTTCGTCCACCGAAAGTTTCGAGGCACGCCCCTGGTGACACTGCATACAACGGGATTCATCGCCGAGACCAGTGATTTCGACACCCGAGGGCATGACCACCTTATCCATCGTGAGGGTCGCCTCATTGTGGCAGGCCACACATGTGATCACCGTGCCAATTTCCGCCGGACCGTCCACTACGCCGACTGCGGTCCCATCGACCCCCAGAAAGTCCCGATAGCCGGGAGTGCTGTGCCACTTGGCACATCGATCGGGAACCTCGGCCGGATCGTCCTCATCCCAGTGGACAAAGGCTTCGGCCGCTGCGTCGGCGTGGCCAGAACCGCTCCACTCCTCTAAGAAGGGAATCTCCACACCCTCCTGGGCACTGGCCAACTCGGTCGTTCCAGGTTGGCCAACAACGTATAGAACGGCCACCAACGTTAGAACTACCATTAAACTGATAAACACTATTAACTTTTTCATAAAGTTATACCTCACCTCCAGAATAAAAGATTTAGCCAGATGTTTTGTCTGAATACACTTATATAATCAACTATCACCCCCTTGTACTTGAATTGGCAATCATTAAACTGGTTCTCTCTCACTTTATTATCAGCCATCACCTCCTTAATCATAGTCGGTCAATTATCTATACTTTTGCAGTTTTTGCTTGCCAGATTTGCCATCAAACCAATCCTGATGAAAAATTGACGGAAAATCTTTCACCGGAGGTAGACGATGGCCTGGCTCGTTCCAGAAATGTTGCACAGCTA
>DAOUMU010000012.1:0-6698 GCA_034409055.1 Anaerolineae bacterium | reverse complement strand
CCATTCCCCATTCCTCATTCCTCATTCCTCATTCCTCATTCCCCTCCGCTCCTCTCCTCCTGAGCGCCTACCCCCGCCCGCCGGACGACAACGGCCTGGGTGTTCACTGGAGCACCCATCTTTACGCCCAATCGGATGAGGCCACCAGCTATTTTGTCTCGGAACTGGTCCGTATGAACATCAAGTGGGTCAAGCTCCTGAATGAGGATACCACAGGCCGCGACTACGACCACACCATTGACGAACTGGTCGGGGCGGGCATTATGCCCATTCTACGCCTCTATCAGCAATGCAACATCCCTTACGAGCCGGACGAATTAGAGGCCCTGGTGCAACATTACGTGGATAGAGGGGTCTATTATTACGAACTTTACAACGAGCCCAACCAATTTGGCGAAAGTGGTGGCTGGTGCCAGCCGGGCGGCGTGCCCCAGCCGGAGTATCTGGCCGAGATTTGGGCCGAGGCGGCCCGGACCATTTACCTGGCCGGTGGCTATCCCAGCCTGCCCTCCTTTTTCGCTCCCTCCCAGAAAATAGAGGGTTGGCAGCATGATTTCTTCTATCGCTTCTTCTACGCCCTGCGCCGGCAGGGGAATGAAGAGGTGCTCTATTTCTCCTGGGCCCCCATCCACAATTACAACATCAACCATCCCCCCACTTATCCCTATGAGGCAGTCAATCTGACCGACCGGCCGCTGACCAAGGCAGAGATTACCCGTTACAACTTAACCCAGGCGGAAGTGACTAAAATCAATCAAGCCCGGGCCACGGCCCGCCGGCCCGGTGGTTTTTTTCTGGGGGATAATCTGTACGACGACACCACCAACTTTTTTCATTTCATCGCCTATCGCAACCAGTTTTACGATCTGTTTGGGTTTGACATCCCGATGATTTCGACCGAAGGGGGGGCGACCAAAGAATCGGGCGAGGACCCGCGTTATCCGGTCGTCGATGGCCAGACGGTGGCCGAGTGGACCCTCTGGTCGGCCGATTACATGCTGGACGATGCGCCTGATTACTATTTTGCGACGATGACCTGGCTGTTGGCCCAGCATGGCCTGGATTACGACGAACCGGTCTGGGAGAAGAATGCCTGGTATCACGACCGGGAGGGGGACCAGGAGCCGGTGGTCGATGCTTTAAAAAAACGGCCCCGGCTGAATGAAGTTCGTTCCCTCTGCTTTGAAGCCGAATTACGAGCTTTGGCGCCCCGGGGCGCCAAAGCTGAGGTCAAATGCAACCTGGCAGAGCCGCGACCCGATAAAAACCCCTGGGCCGATTACCCCCGACCCAAAAATAACAACGGCCGCGGGGTGCACTGGTCACCGACGACGCAGCCACTCTCCCCGGAAATCGTTGATTACTTCTTACCGGAACTCCGGGCGATGAACATCAAATGGGTCAAGCTGCTGCAAGATGACCTGCCGGAGGTAACCAACACTTATCTGATCGAGCAACTGGTGGCCAACGATATTGAGCCGGTAATGCGGGTCTACCGGCCTTTTAATGAACCTTATGAACATTTACCGGAATTGGTCACCCAGGCCACCGCGTTAGGCGTTCATTATTTTGAGCTTTACAACGAGCCGAATGTGGCCGGTCCGGCCGGAGGCTGGCCCGAAGGACAGCCGGTCAACGTCGAACGAATCGTCGATTTGTGGATTTTGGCGGCGCGGGACGTCCACGCGGCCGGAGGACACCCCAGCCTGCCCCCTCTGGCCGGAGGCGGTACGGTCGATGACATGCTCTTCTTATGCCAATTTCTGGATGGGGTGCGGGCCAGGGGCCAGGCCGATTTGCTGCTGCCTGGCGCCTGGCTGCCGGTCCACAACTACTTCCTCAACCACCCCCTGGATTACCCCACCGACCCGGTCAACATAGACGACGTACCCCTGACGGAAGCAGAGATTATGGAGCGGGAGTTGACGCCGGAGCAGGTGGCAGCCATCAACCATGCTCGCCGCATTGCCAGGCTGCCCCGTGAGGAAGGCGGCTTTTGGGTGGGCAACACCATAAACGAGGACTCCAACGCCTTCCGCAAGTTCGAGGCATATGCCCATATTTTCTATGATCGGTTTGGCTATTACCTGCCCCTGATTGGCACCGAGGGGGGGGCCATCATTGGCGCAGCCGAGGACCCTCGCTATCCACCGGTGCGGGCAGAGGATTTGACCACCCTGACCCTGGCCGCCTATCAAGCTATGCTAGATGACGCCCCCCCTTACTTTTTTGCCCATACGCCCTGGCTGTTGGCCAACAACGCCGGCGGGCACGACGACGAGCGCTTTGAGCACGCAGCCTGGTACAGAGACCGGGCGGGGACAACGTTGCCGGTGGTAGAGGCATTAAAGGCCGATCCGAGGAGGTATGAGGTACGGCAGGAGTAACTGCCTACCCTCATGTCATTCCGAGGAGCGCAGTACCCAAAGGGCATAAACGACGAGGAATCCCCAGCAACGAGGACAAATTCAAGGCGAAATAGGAGATTCTTCGCTCCCTTTGGTTGCTCACGCCAGGCGTGACATAATCCGAAATGTCAACACGCCCTAACTAATTTCAGCCACAGCGCCTTCGGCTTCGAGTTTGGCTTTAGCATCTTCAGCCATTTCTTTGTTAACGGCCTCCAGAACCTTTACCGGAGCATCGTCAACCAATGCTTTGGCCTCTTTCAGGCCCAAATCGGCGCGAAGACTGCGGACTGCCTTGATAACTTGAATCTTCTTGTCGCCAATTTCTTTCAAGGTGACATCAAACTCGGTTTTTTCTTCAGCGGCTTCCGCGGCTTCGGCGGGTGCAGCGCCAGGCGCAACAGCCATCACGGCGGCCGGCGCAGCAGCACTTACTCCCCACTTTTCTTCCAGAATTTTAGTCAACTCAGCCGCCTCCAGCACAGTCAGTTGGCTGAGTTCATCAGCAATTTTTTGCAGGTCTGCCATTTTTTAAACTCCCTTTTTAATAATTGTGATAGAGATTGATGAAATAGTTATGCTTCAGCAGGTGCTTCTGAACTTTTTTCTGAGTAAGCATTAAACACATTTATCACCTGGCGCACACCGCTCGCCAATACACCAGCCAATTGCGTGGCCGGTGCATTGATTAGACCAAGCAACTGGGCTCGTAGCACATCGATCGAAGGCAGACTGGCCAGGTCTTTTACGGCGGCCTCATCGATGACTTTGTCGCCCAAGAGGCCACCTTTGATCGTTAGCAATTCGTTATCTTTAGAAAAATCAACGATGGCTTTAACTACGCCAGAAACATTATGCTGGCAAAAGCCAATACCAACCGGACCGATCAACATTTCATCTGCAATTGGTAAGCCTGCTTCCGCCAAAGCTCGTCGGGCCAGCGTGTTTTTGACCACAGAAAAACTACCCTCAGCCTCACGGATTTTTGCCCGTAGTTGTTGCAGTTCGGTTACTTTTAGGCCACGATAGTCAGTAATAATGACGGCCTCGCTACTATTCAACTGCTCCGTATAGGCTTGCACCAGTTGCTCTTTTTTGGCTCTCGATATAGGCAAGTCTTTTCACCTCCTTTCCATCAAAAATTTTCTTTATGTGAAGGTTGAAAAATTAATTGGGGTAGGGCGGGCATCCCCATGCCCGGCCATCTATTCCCTGGTTATTCTTATAAAGAAAAACGTCTTTGCACCCACCGATGCAAAGACGCCAGAAATGCAGGGCGATTGTTAAAAGCATATCACAAAATACATGCTAAACATTACCGTAGCTTTCCGAATCCTTACCTCGGCAGGCCATGAAATTAAGCGCCTTTTATGACACAGATATACAGCGCACCTGCTGTCTTTGGTAATGAAAGACCAGATTATTTAATTGTAGATCAGTCCAACTTTAATTGCATTGCCTGGGTGATATCTACTTTAATCCCAGGCCCCATCGTCGCCGCTAAAGTGATTTTTTTGATGTAAGCGCCTTTAGCCGCAGCAGGCCTTACCTGTAGGATTGCTTCCATCAGAGCAGAGAAATTTTCTATCAACTGCTCATGAGAAAAACTTGCTTTGCCTATCGGCACATGAACATTGGCGGTTCTATCCAACCTAAACTCAACCCGACCCGCCTTCAACTCTTTAACCACACGTTCTAAATCGGTACCGGGCACAACAGTACCCGCTTTGGGGCTGGGCATCAATCCCCTGGGGCCTAGCAGCTTACCCAACCGACCGACTTTCGACATCATCGGGGGAGTAGCAACAGTCACGTCAAAATCAAACCAGCCGCCTTGAATTTGCTGGACGAGGTCATCGCTGCCGGCGTAATCTGCACCGGCATCCAGGGCTACTTTCTGATCTTCGCCTTCAGCGAAAACCAGGACACGCACTATTCGCCCCGTCCCGTGAGGTAGTTGCACGGTGCTACGAATTTGTTGGTCAGCTTTGCGAGGGTCCAGTCCCATCCGCAGGTGGGCTTCAACAGTCGCATCAAATTTTGTATAAGACGTTTTTTTTACCAGGTCTACTGCTTCTTTTGGTGAATAGCTCTGCAATGAATCAACTAATTTAGTTGCTTCTTTATATTTTTTGCCTCGTTTGGGCATTGTTTCCTCCTAAAGGTGGTGATAGCGGGTTTTCTCAGGTTTTAACAAACCCTCCCACTTGGTAGAGCAAGATCATATCTTACTCTCCATAAAGGGCCAAATGACTAATCTTCAATCACAATCCCCATGCTACGAGCCGAACCTTCAATTTGCTTCATAGCGGCTTCTATGTCAATAGCGTTCAAATCTTTCATTTTTGTTTCCGCAATTTCACGAATTTGGGCCTGGGTCACTTTTCCAACCTTATCTCGATTAGGCACAGAGGAACCTTTTTCTAGCCCGGCCGCTTTTTTCAAAAAGTCGCTGGCCGGGGGAGTTTTGGTAATGAATGAAAAAGTTTGGTCAGTGTAAATAGTGATTTCGGCAGGAACAATCGACCCGACCATACTCTGGGTTCTGGCGTTATATTCTTTACAAAAGGCCATAATGTTAATCTGATGGGGTCCCAGGGCTGTACCCACCGGTGGAGCCGGATTAGCTTTGCCGGCTTGAATTTGTAGCTTTACGACCGCTTTTACCTTTTTAGCCATATTAAATCCTTCCCAAATACCACAAAGGGGTATACTTACGTTTTATACCAGGTACTAAACTAAGCCCGTTCTACCTGTAAAAAGTCAAGTTCTATGGGGGTTTCACGACCAAAGAAGTTGACCAATACTCTTACCCGGGTCCGATCGAAATCAATTTCATCAACCGTCCCCATAAAATCTTCAAAAGGTCCTTCAACAATACGGACTTTTTGACCAACTTTGAAGCTGACCTTTATCTTGGGCGCTTCGGCATCCATGCGTTTCAGGATCTTATCAACTTCTTCTTGGCGCAAGGGAGTGGGTTTGTTGCCGGAGCCTACAAAGCCGGTTACCCCGGGTGTATTTCTAACCACATACCAGGAATCTTCATCCAGGACCATCTCGACGAGAATATACCCAGGAAAAACGCGCCGCTCGATAATTCGCCGCTGTCCATCTCTGAGTTCTACTTCTTCCTCTGTAGGCACAACAACCTGGAAAATCTTATCCTGCATCCCCATTGATGCAATACGATGCAGTAAATTCTTCTCAACTTTGTTCTCGTAACCTGAATAACTGTGGATCACGTACCACTCAGTATTTTCAGGGCGCGGACGTTCTTCTTCCTCAACTTCCGAATCCTCCGGGGAAACTTCATCATCAGCCGAGGTTTCCGAAGCGAGCACCTCTTCTTCCAAGCTTTCAGCAGAATGACTGCCATTATCAGTTATAGTCTCTGCCGGTTTCTCTTTTTCAGTCATAACCTCAATTTCCCCACACCAATACCAGGTACATTCCTAAAATCGATCACTCTTGACCGTTAAAATAAAACGCTGCTGCCCCGCCAACAAACAGGACCACTGCCAAACCAATTCTAAAAAAATCACCGCCAATAACACCGGCTGCTACTATTTGAAAAATATAATCCAATAAACCCAGAAACACCGCCATAGCCACGGTTACAGCAACGATAATTGTAGTCAGAGTTCGGGCCTCTTGCCGGGTTGGCCAGATCACTTTACGTAGCTCGGCCCGTGTTGCTTTAAAGTACTTCAGAATGGCATTCTCGTCTCTAGTTACCGTAGCCGCACTTGATTTTGACTTTGCCACGCTAATCGCGCTCCTCTCAGCATCACACTACTACCATCATTGATGGCCAATGGCTGGTGCGGTAAAAATAGATCATCCTTGTCCCCAGCCACAACTGGCCATCGATGGTCTGTCAATTACTTGGTTTCACGATGAAGTTGGTGAGTCCGACATCGCGGACAATATTTCTTTAATTCGAGACGGTTAGGGTCGTTGCGACGATTTTTTTCTGATGTATAGTTACGTTCACCACACTCTGTGCACGCTAACGTAACAACCAGACGTACTGCTTTTTTAGCCATAATTTATAAAAAGAGGGCTGAGAAGCTTAAAAATTTACCTCTCGACCCTCTGACTCCTTTCTGCAAAAGCCAGCCAATTTTTAAATCGGTATTGCTTTTAATCGGCCAAAAGGATTACTCCACGATTTTAGTGATCACTCCAGCACCAACCGTTCGCCCACCTTCTCGAATGGCAAACCGGCTCCCTACTTCCAACGCCACCGGCACGATCAACTGCACCCCCAGGTTCACATTGTCCCCA
>DAOUMU010000011.1:0-30535 GCA_034409055.1 Anaerolineae bacterium | reverse complement strand
AAGTAGCTGTGCAACATTTCTGGAACGAGCCAGGCCATCGTCTACCTCCGGTGAAAGATTTTCCGTCAATTTTTCATCAGGATTGGTTTGATGGCAAATCTGGCAAGCAAAAACTGCAAAAGTATAGAAACTATATCTTGGCAAAAAGTAAGGGCGAACTCCTGGGCAGCTTTGCTGCCCTTGTCGTCGCCCCTTGGACGGGCCTGGTAACGGCCCCTCTGCCAAGTTATTGAGAAGATACCAGTTACTTAGCTTTTATATTATCGCCAGATGCTTAAAATCAGTTCAAAATTGTGTTAAGATTTTGTTAAATTTTTGTTAGGTTATTGGCGAAAATGTTTCTGCTGTCTTACCTCGACCCAGATTGGTCCCAAAAAATAAGGCGCTTTTTCTTAGAAAGCGCCTTTGCCTGTTTCTTGAAATAAGAAACCAAGAAGACAGCATAGTCTGTTTTTGGAGATTGTCAAATCGTTTCTTTATTTAAATTGCCGGCAGTGGTCCGGTACCCGGCTTGATGCTGCTAACTGGTCTGACCGACATTTCCCACGGATAAACAATGTAACGATTGGTAATCGCCCCATAATAATCCGGTCCGGTATCATGGAACAGATTGGAGTGCATGCGATAATGCAGCACGGCTGTTTCAGCCTCGCAGCCTACTGCCTGTAGACGGCCTCGCACAATCATAATGCTCCGGCCACTGGCCCAGATGTTATGCACGATCAGGATACGCCGGTTGGTTAGCAGTGTGTCTGGTGGAAATTGCATAAAGGTCGGCCAGGCCAATTTTTGATCGACGTCGTTAGGGAAATAAACGGTAGCCGTTAAGACATGCTTAATGCCCATGGCCTTGCTTAGAATCCCACCTGGGACCAGGCCTCCCTTGGTAATCATCAACAAGCCATCAAACTCTCCTCTAAATTGGGGGATAAGATGATCGATCAGTTTATCGACATCCGCCCAACTTAGAATCTCGCGCTCTAGTTCTTCATGGGGCCGTTCTTCCAGTGGAGGTCGCATGATGATACTCTGTTTACTTCGTAAAGATTATAATGATTATTCGTGTATTTTACGCCTGTTTGCAGGCTATGTCAATGATTGCCCTGCCTTAAAATTCGCCCACATCGCCGACTCTGAAGCGCTCAATCACCACGAAGCCAATGGCACAGACCAACATGAGCAGCGTACTCATGGCCAGCGCCTGGCCGTAATTGAGCGCTCCCGGTTGGTTGAGGAATCGAAAAATGGCGATAGGCAGTGTCGGCGTATCGGGCCGGGCAATGAACAGCGTGGCTCCGAACTCACCCATACTGATGGTGAAGGCAAAAACGGCCCCTACCAGCAAAGCCCGGCTGGTGATGGGTAAATCGATCTCTTGCCAAATACGAATTGGTGATGCACCTAAGACGGCCGCTGCTTCGCGCAAAACGGGTTGGATGCTGCGTAAGGCGGGCAAGAGACTGCGAACCACAAAGGGTAAGGCGACTAACGTATGGGCGATCACCACCAGTACAGGCGAGGTACGCAGATTGAGGGGTGGTTTGTTTAAGGTAATGATGTAACCAAAACCCAGGGTTACGGCGGAGGTGGCCAGGGGCAGCATAAACAGCGAGTCAAATAAATTTTGCAGATTACTTTTGGTTTGAGGGGTGATTGAACGTGATATGCCATTTGAACGCATCAGGACTGAGCGAACGGTGAAGGAAAAACCGTTCTTTGCCCCCCCTTGTGCCGCCCCTGCCTGCCCCGATCCTGTGGGGTGGCGGAGTTTCCCCACCCGGCCGGTCAGGGCCAGGCTGGTCAAGAGGCCGAGCAGAGTGGCTAAAAACACCGTGGCCAGGGCAAACATAAGTGAGTTGGTAATGGCTTCGCTGGGTGGGACAAAGAACAGGTCTTGATTTTGGACGGTATCTGCGATGAGAGCCCGGTAATAGGCCAGGGAAAGTTGACCGGCCACGTTGAGTGAGCGCAGCACCAAAGCCGCCAGCGGTACACCCAACAGGAGGATCATGAGGCTGACATTGGTCCACACCAGGAGGCGCTCGCGCCAGTGCCGGGGGGGGCGTTGGATTGATTGCCGGGATTGTAAATTGAGGGGATGGGTGGCACGAGCCTGCAAGCGGGTGTAAATGATCATCAGGCTAAAAATAAAGATGATCTGGATGAGCGATAGGGCGGCGGCGATGGGCAGATTGAAGAGGTTAACTGCCTGCCGGTAAATCTCCACCTCAAGGGTGGCCAGGCGTGGCCCGCCCAGAATCAGAATCACGCCGAAGCTGGTGAAACAAAAAATGAAGACCAGCAGGGCGGCGGCCGTAATGGCCGGGGCCAACAAGGGTAACGTGATTTGAGAAAAGGCGCGCCACGGGCTGGCTCCCAACATTTGCCCGGCTTCATTGAGGTGGGGGGGCAAGTTCGCCCAAAAGCCGCCTACCAGGCGCAAGACAATGGTGTAATTGTAAAAAACATGGGCTAGCAGAATCATGCTTACCGTGTGTTGAATTTGCACCGGGGGCGTGTCAAGCTGAAAGAGGGCCATCAGCCCCTCGTTGATCATGCCTCGGGGGCCGAGGAGGGCGGTAAAAGCATTGGCCACGACGATCGTGGGCAACACGAAGGGGATGGTGGTCAGGGCTTGGAGCAAACTTTTGCCGGGAAAGCGATAGCGAGCAAAAACGTAAGCAGTGGGCAAGGCCAGGGCCAGGGTGAGCAGCGTCGAAAGCGTCGCCTGCCAAACGGTGAACCAGAGCGTTTTGGCATAATAAGTGGTCGTCACCAGTTTTTGCAGGGCGGCCAGGTCAAGCTGGCCTTCTGGGGCAAAACTGAGGCTGAAGATGGAAAAAAGGGGGTAGAAATAGAAGAGCACCAGGAAAGTAACCGGCAATAGGTAGAGGAGAAAAGTTGGCCGGTGGAGAGCGGGGAGCGGGGAGCGGGGAGCGGAGAGCGGAGAGCGGAGAGCGGAAGGCGGGAAGCGGAAGGTAGCAGGTAGGAGATGGAAAGTGGAACGTAGGAGATGGAAAGCCGTTTTAAATTTGTGATAAAGATTTGAAGTGATCAATTCAAGACCCTCTTCCCGTAGGGTAAGTTGCTAACTTGCTTTTCCCCGTAGGGCAAGTTGCTAACTTGCCCTACAAACAATTTCAGCGCAAGACCGTTTCGGTCCAGGTGTTGATCCAGTCCTCACGTTTGGTCGAAATATCGGTCGGGGAGAGCGTGGCGGGATTGGGCGAGAGTTCGGCGTATTGCAAGAAAACATCAGGCAGAGCCGCTTTTTGGTTGGCCGGGAAAACAAACATGCTCAGCGGAATATCTTCCTGGAATTGTTGGCTGAGTAAAAAGTCAACCAACTTCTCGGCCAGGTCTCGTTTTTGCGTCCCGCTCAAAATGCCGATAAATTCAATCTGGCGAAAACAGCTTTCGTCGCCAATAACGGAGGCTGTGGGCGCTTCCTGCATGGGTTCCTCGGCAAAATACACTTCAGCCGGGGGGCTGCTGGCGTAGCTGACCACAATCGGGCGGGCGCCCTCATAGCGGGTAAATTGGCCGTAATAGGCATCTTCCCAACCATCAACAACCAGGACCTCCCGGGCCACCATTTCTTCCCAAAAATCCAGGTAACCGGGATCACCAAAATGAGCCACCGTAGCCATAAGAAAAGCCAGGCCGGGCGAGGAAGTGGCCGGATTCTCAACCACGGTCAAGCCGGTGTATTCATCTTTCAGCAGATCTTCCAGATTGCTGGGAGGCGCCAACCCCTTTTCGGCAAACCAGTTTTTGTCGTAGTTGAGGCAAACATCGCCATAGTCCACCGGCAGCAGGCGCTTGTCGGGATCCAATTTTAGTTCGTCGGGAATATCGGCCAGTAGGGGGGAGTCATAAGGCTCAAAAATGCCGCTGTCAATGGCCCGGCTGAAAAAGGTGTTGTCCACTCCAAAGAAGACATCAGCCAGTGGATTCTCTTTAGACAGAATGGCCTGATTGAGCACAGCCCCGGCATCTCCGGCCCGCAGAAACTCTATTTTGACCTGGTTGGCTTCTTCAAAGGCGGCAATCACCGCCTCGCTGGCGTTAAAACTATCGTGGCTCATCAAGGTGATGGTGGCCGGTTCTGCTGATGCAGCCGGGGGGGTATCACCAGGGGGGACATCACTTGGCTCGACTTGAGCGGTCGATTCAGCCGGCTGGGAGGCAGTTCCACAGGCGGCCATTGTGACGGCCAAAAATAGCATGAACAGGCTGATCGAAAGTTTAAAAATGTTAGGGTGTTTCATTTTTTTAATCCTCCTCCTGACAATAAGTTTTGTAACTACCTACCATATCATTCTGAACAGGTGAAGAATCCCCAAGGTTTTGGTAAATACCCAAGGGGCACAGGGTAGACCTCTTTTGGGCCAAAGTTTCGGAGATTCCTCGTCGTTTATGCCCTTTGGGTACTGAGCTCCTCGGAATGACATGAGGGTAGGCAGTTACTAAGTTTTATTAAAATGGACCAATAAGACCATCCCCTCACCAATGCCGATGGTGGCTTGCTTGCTGGCCAGGGTATTGCTAATAGTTAGCGTGCTGCCGAATGATAGGGTAGCCTGCTCAAGCGGCCATTTGACTCCGGTCAGAGTGACCTGGCTGACCGTGGGCGTGAGTGGAACAAGGGAGAACGTATCCCCCGGTTGACCGTTGAGCGTGATTGTTTGATGGGGACGTAACAGCCTGGCCCATTGTGGCCCATCGGCCAGGGCAAGCTGTACCGAGGCGTATTCCGGACGAGTTAATAAAAAAATATTAGCCAGGGTTTGATCGAGTCGTCCCCCCAGGGCGGTCACCAGTAATATTTCGTCGGGCTTCTCGGCTATGGCTAATTGAAAGGCCAGTTCCAGGTCTGTTTGATCCTTATCAGCCGGGTGACGACGAACGGTCACTCCCCTGGCCTCCATCTGCCCGATTAAAGCGGACGACAGTGAGTCCAAATCACCAACAATGACGTGCGGGGTCAGGTCGAGGGCCAGGGCGTGCCGGGTGCCACCGTCGGCGCAAAAAATGCGGTCGGTGGGACGCAAACGAGATCGCAGCCGGTCTGGCTGGCTCAATACTCCATTGGCAAAAATAACGATGCGCGACATAAAAAATTAGGGGCCTCCTCTTTAAATAGACCTTGTAGGACAAACTTAAGTTTGCCCTACGGATATTTTCATCATTGGTGGTGTGTCAACACTCGTGATAACTCCTATCAAACAGCGAGCAATTAAAAAACCACCCTGCGGGGAGGGTGGTTTAATTGGTATGTCTCAACGTCTTTCTCCCTCCGCTGGCGTTATCCAGATCAGGTTTTTTATCGGTCATCTCCACAGCATAGCAAGAAGATTTCTCAGCCTGGTTTGTCCAAGCCCCCGAGAAGTAGTATCAGTAACTATTTATTTGTTAACTAACATAATTATACCGGGTACCGGTAAGAATTTCAAATTTTGGCCAACCCCAACTGGTGATACCTCCCGGATGTATCTTCTCAATAATTCGGGGTGGGTAGGGGCGAGGCAACTCGGAGCATAGTCTGTTTGCTCCGAAACCTTCAATCCGAGTTGCCTCGCCCCTACTTTTTGAGATGATACTCCCGGATTTTACCAGCGGTCCATAACCTTAAAGCGGTCCGGCAGCTTGATACCGGCTCGTTGAACGATAGCCGCTGCTCGCCGCTTGGCCTCTGCCAGGATGGCCGCTTCATCCACCACCAGGATCTCTCGATCCCACATCAGCCAGCGACCATCGGCCATGACACTCTCTACATTGTGGGCATGCATCGAGGTGACCATATTGGCAATGGGGTCGTGCAGGGGCAACATGGCCGGCGAATCCGGATTGATCACGGTCAGGTCGGCCTTCTTACCGGCTTCAATCGAGCCGATTTCGTCATCCCAGAGCACGGCCCGAGCCGCGTCGCAGGTGACCATAGCCAATATGGTTTGGGCCGGCATCACGGTCGGATCAAGCAGTCGCCCTTTGTGAATCAAGGCCGCCAACCACATCTCGTCGATCAGGGTCATGCGGTTATTGGAGGGGGCCCCATCTGTGCCCAGGGCCACGCATACGTCGGCCTCCAACATTTCCGGGACCTTGGCAAAGCCCAGCACGCGCATCGCTGCGGCCGGGTTGTGCGACACTTTGACCTCATGCTCGGCGAAGAACCGGATCTCTTCCTCGGTCATCCAGACACAGTGCACGGCCAGAAAGTTGCTGTCTAATACGCCCAGGTTGTTCAGATGGGCTACGGTGGTGGCCCCACGTGTTTCCCGGGCAAATTCGACCTCTGCCTCGATTTCGGCCACGTGCATATGTACCCCGACCTGGTAGCGATCCGCTAACTCTTTGGTGCGCACAATCAGTTCATCGGAATTGTTGAAGATCGTGCGTAGACCGAACCAGGCCCGAATGCGGCCGTTGGCCTGACCATGCCAACGTTCATAGTTGGCAATCTGGACTTCAAGCGTCGCGTCCGTGCTCTCTTGCTGCCAGTTGTCAGGCAAGCCCTCGCCCATGTCCATTGTCGAACGGGCCAGAATCCCGCGTAACCCCAATTCGGTCACGGCCCGGCCCATGCCATTGACAAACTGTCCCCCGGGTTCGGCAAAACAGGTCACGCCGCTCCGGATCTGCTCCAGGCCGCAGAGCAACGAACTGACGTAACTGTCTTCCTCGGTCATATTGCTTTCGTAGGGCCAGATCCGCTCGTGTAACCAGGTCAGCAGATTGACATCGTCCCCCAGGCCCCGGCCTAACTGTTGTGAGGTGTGAACATGGGTGTTGATCAAGCCGGGCAAGAGCCAGCGACCGCGTAGATCGATGCGATCCACGTCATCACCTGCTTCCTGCAATAAATCGCTGCTTGGACCAACCCGGGCGAAACGATCCCCCTCGACCAGAACGGCCCCTTTGTTATACTGCCGGCGTTCCCGGTCCATCGTGATCACGCCAGCGTTAAAGAGCAAAGTTTTGTTCGTCATCGTATTACCTCCTCCATTGTCAGGATGCTTGGCTGGATTATGGCTCATTCGGAGACATTAGGCAATTTCTTGGAGTTTTGTTAAATCATAGAACCAGGCTGATAATGAAAAAGTAACTTTCGGTGAGACAACTTCATAGAGCATCCAACCACGTAAAACGTAAACCCACAGGGCAGATGACGTGAAACGTGATGTAAATACTGCCCTATCGTAACTGCCTACCCTCATGTCATTCCGAGGAGCGCAGTACCCAAAGGGCATAAACGACGAGGAATCTCCGAAACTTTGGCCCAAAAGCGGTCTACCCTGTGCCCCTTGGGTATTTACCAAAACCTTGGGGATTCTTCACCTGTTCAGAATGACTATGGTAGGTAGTTACGCCCTATCTACGTTCGGCCAAAGCCAGGCGGACGCCCAAGCCAATAAAAATAGTGCCGGTTAGCCAGCGTAGGAGGCCGGTGAAGCGGGGTTGGCTGGATAGCCAGTGGCCAATTCCCCCCGAGAAATAGCCGACGACACTGAGGAAAATAACGCCAAAAAAGGCGAAGATGATGCCTAACAGGAACATTTGCAGGGTGACATGGCCATTTTGGTGATTGACGAATTGAGGCAGAAAGGCCAGGAAAAAGAGGGCCACTTTGGGGTTGAAGACATTTGAAAGCACACCCTGCCAAAAAATCGAACGGAACCCCTGTTGCGTTTGCCCTTTGAGCGGTTCAAAACGGCTCTTATCTTTGAGGGCTTTAAGACCGAGATAGATGAGATATAAGGCCCCAACGTACTTGACCACGAGAAAGGCCAGGGCCGATGTCTGTAACAGCACCGCCAGGCCAAACGCCGCCAAAACGGTGTGCACCAGAATGCCCAGCGTAACGCCGAGGGCGGAGAGTAGCCCGGCTTTGCGTCCCTGGGACATTCCCCGGGTGATCACATACAGCATATCCGGGCCAGGGGCGATGATGAGAGCCCAGGAGGCTGCCAAAAAAAGAGAAAAGTTTGTCGGATCGATCATCTTGTAACTCCTATGTAAGGTACCCAATATTCTCTGCTCACCACCGATTTGGCCATATAAATATCCGGCTTGCCAGGACCGTTGGCATCCGGCATGACGCCGACGAGGGTGAAACCGAGCTTCTGATAAAATTCGTAGGGGTGGCCGCGCAGATTGCGGATGTTGGCCAGGTGGTCCAAAACGTTGGGGTATAGATTCATCCCGGACAGCGAGGTCATATTGTCTTCATCGTCGGTGCCCACCCACAGGGTTAGACCGCCTCGAATCCGCACTTGGGCTTCCAGATCGGTCACCAGGGCTCGGCCCAGACCCTGCCTCTGACAGTCCGGCCTGACCACCAACGGATGAAGCTCCCAAACGTGTCCATCGTATTGCTTAATACCACCGATCCAGCCCAGGACTGTGCCGTTGTCGTCCACAGCTACCCGGCTGAGGCGATCCGGGCCGAATGAGGCTTGCACTTCTGACAGCCCTGCTGCCAGATCAGGCCAGGCATCCGGCCAATGCTCTTTAAAACCCTCAACCAATAAGGCCGCCGCTTGCTTAATAGCTTGCTCGTTATCAGGACAAAGATCGATGATATGCATACGGCTTAAAACAGACTCAACTGTTCCGCGTTGTCGGGATCAACACCTTTGGGCTGGCTAAAAGCGGCTGCTTCGGCGATGAATTGAGGCAGCTTTTTAAAATCTTCGGTGATCAGGGGTCGCCATTTGGGTTGGTGGAGGGCTGCGGCCGGGTGGAACATAGGCACGATGAGGCGGTTGCCGACGCGCTTCGGCTGGCCGTGGATTTTGGTAATGGAGACCCCGGGAAAATAGCGATACATAGAGTAGCGGCCCAGGGTGACAATGACCTTGGGGTCCACCAGTTCAATTTGCCGGTCGAGATACTCTTTACAGGCGGCCAATTCATCCGGCTGGGGGTCCCGGTTGCTGGGCGGGCGGCATTTGATCACATTGGCAATGAAAACGTCCTCCCGTTTATAACCGATGTTGCCCAGCAACTGGTCCAGAAATTTGCCCGAAGCCCCGACAAAAGGACGGGCCTGCTTATCCTCGTGGAAGCCGGGCCCTTCGCCAATGAGCATGATATCGGCCTCAGGATTGCCTTCACCGGGCACGGCCCGGCTGCGCCCCTGATGCAAGGGGCACCGGGTACAGTCATGCACGGCCCTGGCAATCTGGGGCAGGTTCATTTGAGGGATAGATGGCAGAGTGGCCGGGTCTATCAGGGCTACCGGATAATCACGAATCCATCTGTCGCTGCCTTTGGCTTTACGAAACCACTCCCCTGTGGGGCTGAGCATCCAGGTATCGCCCCACGTTTCGTCCTTCAGTTTCATCTGGCGCAGGATGGCCTCTTGCTCGGCCTCGCTGATTTCGCCCTTGGCCCGGCGAGCTTTCAGCGCTTTAACCTGGTTTTGAAATTCAACAAATTCATTCGACATAACTGTGCTGCTCTCCTCAAAAATTCATCAAACAGAATTTGGCTTGCCAGCGGGGTAAAAAGTAAATTCCGTTTGATGTTGCTAGCCAACTCGTGAAACGTAAAACGTAAAACGTAATGATTTTACAAAGAAAGTTCATTACGTTTTACTTAATTGATTTGCCCTATTTTGTCCATATCAAATTTAGCCAATCGTTGGTAAAGCGTAGACTTGCGTTGGCTAAGCATCGCCTGATAATCGGGCGAGGCCAGGGGGGGGGTGGTTAAAATAAGGGCATCTTCGCCATTATCGCTGTAATAGCGCGGGCGACGTCCGACTTGTTTGAAGTTATATTTTTGGTAAAGCAATAAGGCGGCCTGATTGGAGGGACGGACTTCCAGGGTGACCACCTGTGCCCCCAGGACCTGTCCTTGGTCCAGCAGGGTGATTAGCATCCACTCGCCCAATCCTAAGCGACGCCAGTGAGGATGGATGGCAATCGTGGTGATATGGGCGGCATCTCCCATCAGCCAAAATCCACCCAGGCCGATAATCGACGCCGCAGGCTCGGTGGCTAAACCGTCTAATTGAGGGGGAGCGATACGCAGAACAAAGTAGTAAGCCAGGTCGTTTTGTTGCAGTTCATAATCGTAGGCTTTCCGAGGCCAGGTCATAGAATAGGAGGCTTGCTCAATAGCCACCACCTCGGGAATATCGGCTGGCTTCATCGGTTCAATGCGAAAGGGTAAAAGCTGATAACTCACGGCTCATGACTCACAGCGATGAAAGATAGATAGGAGCCAGCGTGTTGGGATCGTCCAGGTCACCGGCTTCCAGGCGAGCCGCCGCAATCTCAGCCAGATAGCCGGCCCGCCGCAACCGGGCCGCGGGCGAAACGAGGCGCGCTTTTTGGCCGGAGCTTTGTTGCAAAATCTGAGCGCCGGCCTCATCGATTTCGCCGGTGCAGAGGACGGTCTCTTTAATTTGAGCGGCCAGGGTTTCAAAGTTAGTTAAATGTGGCTCATTAACCGGCTGCCATTGGTCATCAATTTGAGCGTAGCAAGCAGCCAGAATGCGCCCCCGTCCGGCCTGAGCAATCGCCCAAACCGGCCAGCCCCTGGCTCGGAAAGGATAGGCCACCACTGCCAGGGTGGGGACGCCAACCAGCGGCAGTTTATGGGGCAGGGCCATGCCTTTGGCCGCAGCCAGGCCAATGCGCAGACCGGTAAACGAGCCAGGCCCCAGTGAAACAGCCAGGGCGGTTAAATCAGCCACCTTTAAGTTGGCCAATTTCAGCATGCGCACAATCCGGGGTATTAATTCGATGGTGTGATTCCGGCCTGCGTACCAGGCTTCTTCGGCATAAATGCCAGTCTGGCCGAAAAGAGCCAGGCCGGCATATTGAGTGGCGGTATCTATAGCCAGTATCATCTCAAAACATTGGGTTGACGAATGGCAATCGGTTTGCTCATTCGCTCGTTTCTTTTTATCCTTCTTAACATTTGGATTCTGGTGCAGAATCGGTTATCATTTTGTTAAGTGTTATTGAGCAAAAGTAGTTTCTTTAAACGCCTTCAGTAAATTAATAAATCGTTGACCATAGGGATGCAAAACGACCCGGCGTTTTGTTTCTTCCAGATAATACAGCTCCACGCTTAAATAGTCCGTGGGCAGAAAATCTTTGGCCCGGTCGGCCCACTCGATAAGCGAAATGCCGGAACCGTACAGATAATCTTCCAGGCCAAAGGTAACTGTTTCGGCAGCGTTGGTGATGCGGTACAGGTCTATATGATAAATAGGCCATGCTCCTTGATATTCGTTAATCAGGGTAAAAGTAGGCGAAATTACCGGATCGATCACACCCAGTCCCTGGCATATACCCTGAATCCAGCGGGTTTTACCGCTACCTAAATCGCCCACCAGGGCTACGACATCACCGGGTTGTAGGAGGGGGGCCAGGCGTGCTCCCAGCCGCCGGGTTTGCGCTTCGCTATGGCTGATGAAGTCCAGAATATTTTGCCCAAAAACTGGCGACACGCTTTTTGCTCCTTTGCTGGGCATTATACTCTCATAATGAGCCAGGGACAAAGAGCAGGCAAAATTGTATAAACCGTAACATATATGGTATTATATCAAAGATATCTAAAGGCATAGTTAGCTTAGTACTGGGTCCGAAACATAGGCGGGTGTATTCCCATACCCCGCTGACACATAGAGATGCGCCAGCTACAGAGTTTTGTGAAAACTAGCCTAAAGTTAACAAGAGGTTTGTATGCGTTATCTCCTCATTTCAGATGTACACGCCAACTTGGCGGCCTTTGAGGCGGTTTTGGAAGATGCCAAGGGGCTGTACGATAAGGTTTGGTGTCTGGGCGACATGGTCGGTTACGGCCCTGACCCCAATGAGTGTGTTGAGTTACTTCTAACCCTGGATCACTTATGTATTGCCGGCAACCATGATTGGGCTGTTTTGGGAAAACTGGACGTGGATGATTTTAATCCCGATGCCCGCTTTGCCTCTTTATGGACCAGAGAACAATTAACCAACCAGGTGCGTGATTACCTTGATAATCTGCCAATTGCCCTGGTAGAAGAAGAGATTTATACTCTGGTGCACGGCAGTCCCCGCCACCCAATTTGGGAGTATATTCTGTACCCTGCGGTGGCCCAACCCAATTTCAAGCAGTTCAACACCACCTACTGTTTTGTCGGTCATACCCACAGTCCGATTATCTTCATGGAAGCGATCGAACCTAATGCCACTTGCGAAGCCATTGTGCCCGACTTTAATAACGGCCCCATGCCGCTTGGTGAGCAACGTTTAATCGTCAACCCCGGTAGTGTGGGACAACCGCGTGACGGCGATGCCAGATCTGCCTACGGTATTTTGGATGTAGAGACGAGATCCTTTGAGCATCGGCGCGTTTCTTATCCGGTCAGTGTCACTCAGGAAAAGATGAAAGAGCAGGATTTTCCGGCCCGTCTCTGGAATCGACTGGCTTTTGGCTGGTAACTAACGAGAATATCCAATTTATTTTGGGGGAAATTGAAAGGGACGTTCAGGTATAACCGACCGTCCCTCTTTTGATGTTGGATAGGCGTAACTACCTACTATGTCATTCTGAACAGGTGAAGAATCCCCGAGGTTTTGGTAAATACCCAAGGGGCACAGGGTAGACCTCTTTTGGGCCAGAGTTTCGGAGATTCCTCGTCGCTGCGCTCCTCGGAATGACATGAGGGTAGGCAGTTACGGATAGGCAAACTTGTTCCAGGGGCAAGTTTGCAACTTGCCCTACAGCCGAGATGAGATGCACCCAATTCAAAGGCTTTGGTGAATGTTTCCGGTTGATCCGAGGGGGTTACTGTTGTTGCTGTTTGCCAGGTAGAGGAGAGGTCTTCTCAAATAAGTAATGGTACTCTCTGATTACTTCGACCAGCCGGTCGGTGGTTGCATCCCGGATTTTTTCTCTTTGCCGCTGCTGAAAGAGGGCCATACGATTAAAAATCTCTTCCTGAACAGCACTGGGATTGAAAACTTTTTCAAAGGTGAAGGTACGCTCGGTTCCGGCCGTTTCAATGACCACGTTGCCCAGGTTCAGTAGTTTGCTGAAAAAGTTTGGGATATCGTAGGTAATGTTCTGAATCGTATCAAAAGTACCCTCGCGTCGTTGCTCACCCCGCAAGCGGAAAGGGGTCCCTTCCACGTCGACAATACGCCGGGGAGTGACCATGTAGAAATCTTTGCGCCAACTGTCGTACCGCCATAAGTACCACACGATGCTGACCAGGGTAATTAAGCCAAGTATGATCTGAATCATGACCCCAGCCGGGTCTCTAAAAGGATACAGGCCAAAATACGAAGCAAGTAAAGCATAGAGAGAGATTAGAAAAAGCAGCAGCGGTAAAAAGATGGCAGCCAGAAGCACGTAATAATGTTTACGCCAGACAATGACCGTCTCGTTCTCCTCTTCGGTTACTTCTTTTACCCTGGGCCACAGATAATGAAGCAGCCAGGGTAAACGACGGGTTTTGGTCTCGGTAACAATCGTTCCCTCTGCTTCGGCCACGGCTAAAACGGGCTTTTCCAGGGCCTTTTCCCAGCCCAGGTGGCGGGCGATCATTTGACGAATGGCTCCCAGATCGGCTGCACCGACGCGGGCCAGGGCCAGGTCTCGTTCATGAAAGATAATATTACGTATCTCGCTGGCCATCGGTACCCCATCAATCCTGAGAATGCCAGCCCCGGCCGTTTTAATTTCCAAATCATGAAAGTCAAAAAATCGCTCGAGAAAGTCGTAGGATATAGCGGTGACATCTTGAATACGAGTCAAAGGAGCTTCGTCTCTTTGTTCACCGTAAAACAGGACGCGCTCGATGTGGATGACTCGCTTGGTGGTGACGATAAAATCATCGTTGCGCCAATCCAGGTAGTTATAAATCGTTAACGCAGCCGAGAGGATAACGAAGGGGACGGTGAACAAAATCGTTATCGGGAGATTGTCAGTAACGATAGCCAGAAAAGTAACGCCAAGTAATTCAGCAGCCAGCAGAAATACGACGGGGGCAATTAAAAAGACAATGGGCCAGACCAGGGTGGCCAGGAAGGCCAAAATATGGCGCTTGGTCGCGGTAACGACCACTTCATCCCATTGCCGTCCGGGAAAATCCAGCAAGGAGGGCTTATCAAATTCGCGTTCCAAATTTTGAAAATAGTTTATAACCCGATCATTTCGAGTAACGAGCCAGTCCCAGTCCTCTTTCGTATAAGTGGCCACGTGAGCATCAATGACCACTTCCACGGTTGCGGCCCGAACTGCGTCTCTCAGAATAGCCCGGGTACCAAAAATTGAGCCAGGGGGCAGGTAGTTTAAGAGACGGGGCGGGTCGTGGCTAACGTCAATGGCCCGTAATTGCCCGGTGAGGGTCACAAAAAACTTGTCGTCTTTTTCGTCTTGCTTGATGATTTGAGCGCCTTGCTCATAAAAAGAAATTTTTGCCCGGCGGGCAAACTCAGCCACCTCTTCGGGGGAAAAAGCAGTGAAAACTGCATGTCTTTGGAGCAAAGCGGTTAACTTCTGGATATATTCTAAGTCCGGCATCACTCAACCTGTTATTTCATAACCTGGACAAACCAGAACTCACAGAGCAGGTCAAACAAGTAAGGGGAGTAGAGAGTAAGGGTGATATGGTATGACCAGGTGACCAACTAAGTTATGGCTATTTTACCACAAAATCTTAAAAAAGGGAACAATTGAGCTGTTGACATAAAGGTGTGTTGCGTATTGCGTGTTACGTGGGAATGCGATTTTTACGCCCTCCACTTTTTAATCGGCTGATCGTTCGTATAGCTCTAACAACAATCCGTGTACCGACTTGGGATGGATGAAGATATATTTGTCACCACGCTCGTTATAGCGTGGCTCTCCCAAAACTTCCAGGCCCTGTGCTGCCATCTTCTGTACGGTGTCGTTGATATTGTCAACCTCAAGGCATAGGTGATGAAAACCCTCACCCCGTTTGGCTAAAAATTTGGCTACCTTAGATTCGGACGTGGTGGGCTGAACCAGCTCAATATTACCGTTGGCCACAGGCAGGAAGGCGACCCGCACTTGCTCGGCCGGTTCCTCGCTAATATGGTCCAGGGACAAGCCTAAGGTATCCCGATAAACCGTCAGGGCTTCCTCAACATTTTCAACTACGATGGCGATGTGGTTAATCTTAATACTCATCTCATTTCTCCACTTATAAGATCACCGGGGGCTGGTATTCTCCCCAGACTTTTCTAAGAACATTGCAAATTTCACCCGTGGTCACATAATGCTCTACGGCTGAAATAATGTAAGGCATCAAATTATCACGGCCGCGGGCAACATTTTCCAAAGTAACCAGGGCTTGCTGAACGGCGGCCTCGTTGCGTCGGCTACGCAAGGCGGCCAATCGCTCTCGCTGTTTGTGGGCTATGCTTTCATCCACGCGTAAAATCTCGGGGGTCAATTCCTCGTCAACCGTAAACTTATTCATGCCGACGATGATCCACTCCCTGTTTTCTATGTCGCGTTGGTAGTGGTAGGCCGACTCTTGAATCTCGCGCTGGATGTACCCTTGCTCAATCGCTCGGAGGGCTCCGCCCAGTTCATCAATTTTATCAATGTAGGCTCTGGCCTTGGCTTCCAATTGGTTGGTCAGGGTCTCCAGGAAATAGCTGCCACCCAGGGGGTCAACCGTATCGGTCAGACCAGTTTCATAAGCAATAATTTGTTGGGTACGCAGAGCCACTTGAACGGCCTGCTCGGTGGGCAAGCCCAGGGCCTCATCCATTGAGTTGGTGTGCAACGATTGGACACCGCCCAATACCGCCGCCAGGGCCTGGATTGTGACCCGGATGATGTTGTTTAGCGGCTGTTGGGCGGTTAATGTGCTGCCTCCGGTCTGGGCGTGGAAGCGCAGCTTCCATGATTTTTCCTTTTTGGCCTGAAATCGCTGCCGCATAATGGTGGCCCATAGGCGTCGGGCCGCCCTGAATTTGGCCACCTCTTCCAGTAGATTGTTGTGCGCGTTGAAGAAGAAGGAAAACTGGCCGGCAAAATCATCAACGTCTAACCCGGCCTCCAGGGCTGCCTGGGCGTAGGCGATGCCGTTGGCCAGGGTAAAGGCAATTTCCTGGACAGCGTTGCTGCCTGCCTCCCGGATATGATAGCCACTGATCGAGATGGTGTTCCAACGCGGCACGTGGTTTTTGCCATAGGCCATAATATCGGTGGTGAGGCGCATGGAGGGTTGAGGGGGGTAGATATAGGTGCCCCGGGCAATGTATTCTTTTAAGATATCGTTCTGAATCGTGCCCCGTAGTTGCTTGGGGGCGACTCCCTGTTTTTTGGCTACGGCAATGTACATGGCCAGCAGGATCGCCGCCGGGGCATTGATGGTCATACTGGTTGACACTTTGTCCAACGGGATGCCGGCCAGCAGTGTCTCCATATCCTCCAGCGAGGAAATAGAGACGCCTACTTTGCCCACTTCACCCTCGGCCATGGGATCGTCGGCATCGTAACCAATTTGGGTGGGTAAATCGAAGGCAATACTCAAGCCAGTTTGACCTTGCTCCAGGAGATATCTGAAGCGTTCGTTGGTTTCTTCAGCCGTACCGAACCCGGCGTATTGGCGCATGGTCCACAGCCGGCCTCGATGCATAGTTGGCTGGATCCCCCGGGTGAAAGGATACTCGCCGGGAAAGCCGAGTTTATCGAGGTAATCGTTGGCCATACCTTCCTGGGGCAGGTAAAGGCGCTCGATCTCAATCTCAGAAGTGGTCGTAAAATGCTCCCGTCGCTCGGGAAACCGGCTTAACACCGGTGTTAACGTTTGCGTTTGCCAGTTTTGCTGGTGGTCAGTTAAACTCTCAGTCACGGGACACTCTCCTTGCCATTATCAAATTTGGGTGTGTTTCAAACGAGTTGAAGCTATGAGGAGTTTGACACGCCCACGTGCCAAACGGAGCCGCACGTGGGCGTGCTGGCTCCTCTCTATAACTGAAATGAAACACACCCATCAAATTTTGCAACCTGTGCAATTAGCTCACCTTTCCGGAAGCTACAGCGGGTTACCCTTGACCATTAGGTAACTACCTACTATGTCATTCTGAACGAGCGCAGCGAGTGAAGAATCTCCTATTTCGCCTTGAATTTGTCCTCGTTGCCGGAGATTCCTCGTCGCTGCGCTCCTCGGAATGACATGAGGGCAGGCAGTTACACCATTATAGTCTTTTGAACAAGCTCTATCAAATGGATGTGTTTCAAATGGTTTGGGCTGTGAGGAGTTTGGCACGCCTACGTACCAAACGGAACCGCACGTGGGCGTGCTGGTTTATGCCCTTTGGGTATTTATGCCCCTTGGGTATTTATGCCCCTTGGGTGTTTCTCTCTCTAAAGCAAATGAAACACACTCCTATCAAAAATGAATTTTTTGGCTTTTGGGCGAATCGGGTAAAATGAGTGAAACGTTAGATAAGCAACCCATATCTCTATTGAACACCTATTGAACGTATCTTCTCAAAAAGTAGGGGCGAGGCAACTCGGATTGAGGGTCTCGGAGCAAACAACCTGCTCTCTGAGTTGCCTCGCCCCTACCCAACCCCGAATTATTGAGATGATACTATTGAACCTATTCGTTGCAAATATATTTGGAGTTGAAAGGCTATGAACAAATCTGCCAAGCCTATAGACATTGTGCTGTTGACGCTGTTGGGGGCGGTTACCCTATGTGGTATTAGTGGAATCTTGATTTCTTTTATTCCCAACTCTGAAACTGGCCAGATGTCCTTTACGCTGGCCCCTGCCTTTGGGGGGATGACCTTTGCCGCCCTGAGCAGCATGGCCATGATCTGGCTAAGAAATCGACTGAGACCGGCTTCGGCCTGGCTGGCCGTAGGGATTGGTCTCTGGTTTATTGGGGTCAATATTCTGGGCTGGGGTGGCTTTGCCGTCTTATCGCCTGGCGACAGTCCATTTATGGAAAATCTGGGGTTCAGTCTGGCCCTCTGCTTTGCTCCCGGCGGATTTTTGGCTTTGCTGGGTTTAGCTTTCTATGGGTACGACTACCGGCAGAGTCGGCAAACTAAAACCTTGACCCATTCTCAGGTGACTGCTTCAACGGAGGACAAGCACAGTCGGGTCGATAAACTGCAACGTGCGGCCGAATATCGAGCTCACATTACCGGTTTGATCAAACAAAAGAAAGGTTCCGCGTTTGCCGCTCAATTGGTCCCCATAACGACCAGATTGGACCAGTGGGAAGCGCATTTAGGCCAATTGGTTAAGCGATTGAACGATTTTGAAGCGAATTATATTATTCAACGAGACCTCCGTGACGTGCCGACCGCCATCACCCGCCTGCAAGCCCAATTGGAAACCGAAGCTAACCCCCAGATACGCACTCAGATGGCCGACACGCTGGCCGGTTACCAGGAACAGCAGCGTCAGTTAGACTCGCTGGTCACGTTAATGCGCCGAACCGAATTGGAAGTTGACGAGACCCTGGCCGAAATTGGCACCATCTACTCCCAGTTGCAATTGCTTGGGGCCAAGGAGATTGACAGCAATCGGGCTGATCGCCTTTCGGCGGACGTTGATGAGCAAGTCAACCGTTTGGGTGATCTACTGTCAGCTATGGAAGATGTGTACGATATGAGGGGTTGAAAGGTGGACGTTAATTTGTTCGTTGGTTAAATCTGGATAAGATATGGGGAATGAGTAGCAGAAAGGAGACGAATTGCGATGAAAATTGCTGTGCTTGGTGGTGCGGGAATTATTGGCCGGGTCATTGCCCGTGATTTGGCTCTGACCGATGACGTGGCCGAGGTCGTTGTGGCCGATTTAAACGAGACGGGCGCTCAAACGGCGGTAAGTAGTGTGGCCCCAGGTGATAGCCGCTTTAAGGCAGCCTGTATTGACGTCACAAACCGGCCTGCCCTGGTCAACTTATTAGGCGATGTTGATTGTGTGATCAACAGCGTCCAATATTACTTTAACCTGGACGTGATGCAGGCTTGTTTGGAAGCGGGCTGCCATTACGTTGATTTGGGGGGACTGTTTTACACGACCCGTCAGCAACTGGAGCTAAATGAGACGTTTCGGGCCAAAGGTTTGACGGCTATTCTGGGATTAGGGTCATGTCCCGGTATTGCCAATGTCCAGGCGGCCCTGGTCGCCGGCCGTTTTGATACCATCCGGTCGATTAAAATTTACAACGGCGCTACAACCGACTCGAATGATAGCCTGGCCTGGCCCTACTCCCTGGCCACTATCTTAGATGAGATGACCGAGCGGCCTATGGTCTTTCGGGATGGCCAGTTTATGGATTTGGACCCCCTGTCGGAAGAGGAATGGTTTGATTTTCGACCTCCCATCGGTCACCAGATTGCCCATCTCTCGTTACATTCAGAAGTGGCCACTCTGCCCTTGAGCTATGCTGACCAGGGGATTCAGGAGTGCTTCTTTAAAATTCATTTCTTTGGTTACAGCGAAAAAGCCTTTCGCAAATTGCAATCTTTAACCAGGCTGGGGTTGGGCGCCAAGGAACCGGTCACGGTTAAGGCCAAGCTATTCAACGGCGAGATCGTCTCCGCCGAGGTTCGTCCCCGGGATGTCCTGAGCGAAGTGCTGCTCAAGAGCGAGGCGACCAAACGAGGGGAGAACCCTGGTTTCAAAGACATCACCACCGTGGTCGAGGGGACGAAGGATGGTCAGCCCCTGACGATTCGGGTGGACACGTTGGCCTGGCCGCATAAGGCGTACGGGGTCAGTGGCGGCGCGTTGGTGGTCGGCGTGCCCCCGGCCGTGGTGGCTCGCTGGCTGGCGGCCGGCGAAGTGGCGGTCAAAGGGGTCTATCCTCCAGAAACCTCAGTTGACCCCACACGCTTTTTCCAAACCCTGGCCGAACGGCGGATCAGCACGGAAATAACCGTGACGGAGACAGTAGCGTAGAGACACGTGTCAGGTGTCCACGGGCTGCGTTTCAGTTTTGGGGTGAGTTGTAGAGCCTCTGCCATGAGTTCAAAACCCAAAACTCAAAATGCCCAAAATTGGTTGCTGTCGGCAGTACGGCTGTGGGGGCTCGTCCTACTCACCTTGCATCTGGCCGCTTTTCAGTGGCCGGAAGAGATGGCCTGGAGTTTGTGGCCATATACCTTCCTGTCGCCGTGGTTGGGCTGGGCCCTGGCCTTGCTGGCCGGGACATTGGTGATGCCGCCGGTTAGTCACGCCGTAGCCAGAGGATTGCACCGGCTGTGGCTGGCCTGGCCGGCTAAACATGCCCGGCAGCGCTGGTTTGGCCTGGTGGCCTTACTAAGTGGGCTACTCTTTTGGCTGGCTCGTCTGCGCCACTTGAAATGGGGTGATTCTTACCTGTTATCGGTGGCACTCTCTTACCCCGATCTGGAGCTGCGGGTGATATATAACTGGCAGGCTCCGCTGACGGTTTTCTTACACCAACGATTGTGGCAATTTGCCGCCGATCCCCTGCTGAACTGGCCGGTGGAAAATGTGTATGCTGCGCTCAGTATTATCTGTGGCATCATTTTTGTGTATGTCCTCCTGACCTTTCTGGCCCAACTGGGACGTAACTCGTTAGAAACAGCCGTGTTGGCCGGGTTGATCTTAACCACCGGTTCGATGCAGTTGTTTTTTGGCTATGTAGAAAATTATACCATCATTTCATTAGGGCTGTTGGTGACGATGTTCCTGGCCTGGCGAGCACTGCGGGCTGAAATCAAGCCGGTATGGCCGGTGCTGGCCTTATCCCTGACCAATGGGTTTCATCCTTCCACTGTTTTTCTGTGGCCGGGAATGTGGCTCTTGGTGGGGTTATGCTGGCGGCGGGGGCGCGTTTCACTGCTGGGAGGGCTGCTGCAGATAATCCTGCCGCCTCTGCTCGTCGGCGGGGGGGTGTTCGTTCTGATGGAGTATGGGGGTCACGGGCTATCCGCCCTTTTGGGCGTTGACCAGCCGGGCGGCGGTGATGCAATCTGGTTTGTCCCCCTGTTTGAAACGACCACCCGCTGGCAGCATTACACCATGTTTTCGGTAGCGCACCTGCTGGATTGGAGCAACGTGCATTTACTGATCTCCCCCTTTGGCTTGCCCCTGCTGGCTATGATCTTGGTGACGATCAGACGCTTTCAATTGACCATTTTTGAGCGAGTAGAAGATAAGGATTACGGCTATTTTCTGGGAATCACAACGGCCTTGTATCTGTTGTTTACCTGGCTATGGAATCCAGACTATGGCGGGCGCAAGGATTGGGACCTGTTTGCGCCGGCGGCTTTTGTCTATACCCTGCTAGCCGGTTATCTACTGGTCCGCACCTTACCCAATCGTGAGAAATTGAGGGCGAGCGGTCTATTTCTCATTGTGGTGTCGCTCCTGCACACCGGGGCCTGGATTTTTACGAACACCCATATCTTACCCAGGGAGTAGGATAAATAGACGATTGATTCTTTATCCTTCTATCTTGTAAAATAAGGGGAAAGAATTTGGCTGGACATATTCTGGTACCCTACCAATGCAAGATTCTGACCTGCAGGAATTGCAAAAAGATACCTTCGTGGTCGTTCTGATCTTGGTGGCTATTCTGGGCATCCTTCTGTTCTATATTCGGCTGCTGCTATTTGTAGACACTGTTCCGTTTCATTTTCAACTCGAGAGTTTGTGGTGGATGCCTCCTGTCCTCATCCTGTTAACCTGCTACTTCAGCTACAAATTACATAAAAAAGATAAGTTTCGATGGGGAACCTACCTTTTTATAGGTGGTCTCATTTTAGCGGTGAATTCCTTGATGGTGGGACCAAACCCGCTCTTTAACCGCATTCATATCTATTTACTGGTTCTGGTTGTGGCTATGGCCGGGCTATTAATTAACCCTCAGGCGGCGGCTCAAGCGGCGGGGGTGACCGTGGTGGTGACCACAGGGGTAGCCTTCATCGTAAATGGTTTCTCCTGGGCCACCATTCAGCCCCTCCTGGCACCGCTGGCTATGGCGTGTGGCATGGCGGCGATTAGCTGGATCAATGCCGACTACCTGATCACAGCAGTCCAGTGGGCCATGGATAGCCAGAAGCGGGCGGCGCAACGTTCGCAGGAGTTGTTTGAAAGCGAACAGAAGTTGCAAAAAGCCTATACCTTGCTGGAAACAACCAATATTCGCCTGAGAGAGGCCGAAGCGGCTGCCACCAAGGCCAATGAACTAAAGACTCGCTTTATCAGAAATCTCAGTCACGAGTTACGTACCCCCCTGAGCGCAATTATCAATTTCTCTTACATCCTGTCGCAAAACTACCACGGGGCGGTGACCAAAGAACAGCAGGATTATCTGATGCGCATCCACGATTCGGGTGAATTGTTGCTGGACATCGTCAATGATTTACTGGACCTGGCCAAAGTGGAATCGGGACAAATGAATTTGTTTTTAGAGCCGGTAGATGTCGCTGTTATCGGCAGAAGTGTCATGAATACCATTTGCGGTGTCGTCGCAGATAGACCCGTGGAACTTTGCCAGGAGATCCCCCCTGATCTACCGCTGATCACAGGTGATGAAACCCGCATTCGACAGGTGTTGCTAAATTTGTTGGGGAATGCCGCCAAGTATACGAATGAGGGCAGTATTACCTTGCGGATGGCCCAAAATGAGGACGAGTTTGTTCAGATCAGTGTGATTGATACCGGCATCGGGATCAAACCGGACGATTTTGACCGGATATTTGAGGAGTTTCAGCAAACCGAGGAAGCCTTTGCCTTACGCAAAGTAGGCACAGGGTTGGGTTTGTCAATCAGTAAAAAGTTCGTAGAATTGCACGGAGGGCAAATGTGGGTGGAGAGCAAATATGGCCGAGGCTCAGTCTTTCATTTTACACTGCCAATAG
Source organism: Anaerolineae bacterium (assembly GCA_034409055.1). Taxonomy (GTDB): domain Bacteria; phylum Chloroflexota; class Anaerolineae; order 4572-78; family J111; genus DAOUMU01. The sequence goes on along the minus strand of DAOUMU010000011.1, from coordinate 7,688 downwards.
CAGTTGACTCACAGGATGCCCCTGAAGAGGCAATGTGCTCCATAGACACCCCTGAAAGTAAGGTGGCAAATAGATGAGTGTAGATTTGGCAGATAGAACCATTATCATTGTCGAAGATGATGTCAACTCTTACCAGGCCAGCCTGGACCTGTTACAGATGGCCGGGGCGCAGTCAGTCCATGCTTGCACCACGGGCGATAGCACGATCGCCCTGGCAGAAAGTTTACCCAAAGTGGATCTGTTTTTGGTAGATATATACATGCCGCAGGAAACCGGTTTTGAGGTACTCAAACGGATTCGGACCCATCCGAAATTGACCGGCAGCAAGGTGGTGGCGCTGACGGCCAGCGTGATGTACGAGGACATTCGCCGGGTGAAAGCGGCGGGCTTCGACAGCTTTATCGGCAAACCGGTGCGCCCAACCCGCTTTGCCGATCAGGTGCGCCAGATTTTGGCCGGTGAAACCCTGTGGGAATGGCGGTAACCATTATCTGAGTCCATTGACTCGTTCCATAAAGGTCTGGACTCGCCGAAAATCAACCCCTTGCGTCCAGTGTCCGCTTCGTTTAAAGTAAGAACCGATAATTAACGCATCGGCCACGGCCAGATAGCGGTCGACATTTTCCAGGGTAATCCCGGAGCCGACCAGCACTGGAATATCGACGGCCGCTTTGACTTGCTGTAATTCTTCCGGGCTGGCTTCGGTGCCGGTGGCCACGCCGGTGACGATCACCCCATCACTTAAAAAGAACTCGGCGGCATGGGCCGTCTCCACAATATCCACGTCGGCGGTGATGGCGTGCGAACTGTGCTTTTTTTTGATATCGGTTAGCACCAAAATGTGCTCGGCCCCAATCTGGCGACGATAGCGCATAACCTGCCCGGCGCAGCCGTCGATGAAACCCTCGTCGGCTATATGGGCAAAGACAAAGCCCTCCACCCGGACAAAATCCAGGCCGGCAGCCTGGGCTACGGCCAGGGCCTCGAGATTGGCTCCGGCCAAAATTTGGATGCCACAACGCAGACCGGTCACATTTTTGACCTCGTAGCCAATCACCGCCATAGCCGCCACAACGTCCGGCCCCACATCTTTATTCAGATAGGGGACGTCGTGCATATTTTCAATGGCCAGCATATCAATGCCCGCCTCTTTATAGATTTGAGCCTCGGCTTTGGCTTTGGCGATAATCTCCGGCATGCTGCTGTTAAATTTGGGGGTACCGGGCAGCGGATCGACGTGGATCATACCGATGATGGTTTTTTGGTCTTTGAGAAAGTTACGCATGAAAATTTTTCCTTCGCTAGAATTTTCAGAGATGGCTACATTAATTTTTTAACCTTCATAATTCTGGACTCCTGTAGTCTACCCGCCCCAGGTGGGAAATATTTCTATGGCTGACTGCTTATGGTCGTTAGTAAATCAAACGGCGCATAGGTAGCCAACACCCGGCCCTGTGGGTCGAGGGCCAGCAAGTTGGTCTGTCCCCAAAACGAGGGATGGCCGTTTAGGGAAAAAAAGACGACCCCCATCACGCGTGGGTCAGTCAGCCAGGGTGTCCAGCCGTCTGAGGGCAGGCCGGGATAGCGCCCGCCATTGCCGCGCAGAGCCAAATCCAGGTAGCGGGCCGCCGTCTCGGCCTCGGGCAGAGAATGGCCGGTGGTCAAATCGGCCGGGTAAGTGGACTCGGCATGACGCCAGCCGGTCTCGGTGATCAGCACCGGCAAGGGGGGCAAACCATAGGTAGAGAGTTTCCACAGTTCCCACTCGTAGCCGTTGATGCCCCGGTTGTAGATCCCCGGAGGCGGTTCCACGGAGGGGGTGGCGACGGTCTCATTTGGCCGGTCGATCTGGTAGCGTTGTTCCCAGGGGCCCTCGGTAAACGGACCTAACGGATAGGCGTGGCTGGCCCAGGCGTCCAGCCGGGTAAAGACGTCAGGCTGGGCGGCGATCATTTGATCCAGGAACGTTTCTTCGTCCATATAGAGTTCGCCGTCGATAAAGGGGGCGTGACCGGTGTGAGGCGCGTAAGGGTCAAACCCGGCGTTGAGGATACGAGCTGATGGATCGGCAGCATGGAGGGCGTCGGCCACGTCGACGAGGAAGCGGGCGTAGGCAGCCGGGTTCGGTTGGCCGCCCCACTCGGGGCCGTGATTGGGCTCATTGCCGACGACGATGTAATGAGCTTCTGTGGGCCAGCGGAGCGCAGTCACAAATTGAGTGTATTGGGCCGCCACGGTCCGGTAGGTGCCGTCAGTATCTTGGGGCGGCGCAGTCCAACCGTCGAGCCTTTTTTCGTGGCTGGTGGCCAGGCGCAGCACGGGGGTCAGGTGCAGTTCGGCGCAGAGGTCCATAAAGCGTTGCCAGCGGGCCGGGTCGAGGTCGTCCAGACGGACCAATTCGAGCACAAAGCCCCACTCACCCACGGCCTGGCGGGCGTATTGCATGTGGCTGGACCACCGCTCGATGGGCCAGTCGTGACGCCCGTCGGCCAGGAGCAAATGAACGCCCAGTTTGTTGGAGGATGTTGACGGTGTGGGAACAGGCGTGGAAATAATATCGATATCAAATACGACGTCCCTGATGCGTGGTATCTGTAATATGAGTTGGTGGATACCCGGTGCCGTACCGGCGGGGATAATCACCTCTATAGCACATTCGTTATCACATTCGGCAGTGGTCAATGTATTGTCATCAAGAGAGACTTGCACCGTGCGCCGATAGGAAAAAGAAGGCAGTTCGTCGTCGTAGATATACCCGACGATGTTATTTTCCCCGCAAACTCTGGCATTGTTAAGGATAATGTAGCCCCCGGAAAAGTGAATAGAAATTGGTTGACCAGGTTGAACTTGAGCCGGAGCAGGGGTTTCGATATTGGCAGGAATGTACTTTTCGCCGGTTGGTTGTGGTTGTAGATAGCAGGTTGGAGTTGGGTCAGGCGTGGATGGCGATGTATCTGTTGGGGAAGGAATTGGCCCGGGCGTAGGCCGACAGGCATATAAAAGCAGGACGAACAAACAGGTAGCGATAAAGAAGTGTTTGAACATAATCAGGACGATTCATTTTGAGTAGGCGCTGAGCTTTGGCCGGGCTGGTATTCTATCAGTCTAACATCAACTTCAGAGACCGTGCCATGATGAACATACACGAATCGCGTTATGCCAATACCCGGTACAAACTCTATGATTTGGTGATCGGGTCGTGTTCGGAAATTTAAGGTGTATTGCGGTACCTCCCTCGATGGCGACACCCCTTTGATACCCTCTAACTTAACTGGCTGTTCTTGACCAACAAACCAACTGTACGATGCATCGGGTCTGGTTAATTGTTCGACTTCGCCAAAGAACTTTCCAGGAATCAGGGGAATATCAAGAATCAGTTGGCTTTCGTGGACCAGGCCCAAAAGAAAATCCTCTTCATCTTTTAATCGCTCCAGCGAGGCCTGGTCACTGGCATAATATCTGCCCGTGCCAACTTGAATAATGACGTGGTTACCTCGTTCCTTGCCTTTCTCATACCAGATCAGGTCGGCCGGATGTCCCTTGAGTACATACCCGACCACATGACCTCGTTCGATGACCTCGACCACTTCCATTTTCCAGGTTAAGCTCTCTTCAAAGACTTCTGTCTCTTCTGTCCATTTGACTGTGCCCTGATAAACCCAATAAGCCCCCTGCGACAGAGGAAAGTAGGTTTTGATATTTTCAGTGGGTTGCTTTGTGGGTTGGGCCAGCGGTGGTGCGACCGGTTGCCAAGTACAAGCAGGGATAAATAGAAGCATAAGAGCTATAAAAAACACGATGTTACTTTTCATTTTTATTCCTCCGCTACTCTGGTTCAGTATAGGATAAACAATCCGGCTATACTTGTCGCCAAGGCTATACTTTAGCGACGATTGTTGCGTCAGGATGCTGACATTAAAGGGATAGGAAAGCGGAGAGTTGAGATTAGAGAGATCAAATCGTTACGATCAGCTTAGATGGGACCGGGCTGAACTGACTTCGAAGGTCACGTCGTCGAGCGTGCTTTCCTCGGTAAAGGTGAGGGTCACGTCAAGGAAGTAGCGATCGTTCATACCGGGGTGACGACAGGCGATAAATTCACGCCGGTCTGGAAAAAGCAGTTTCAAGTGAAGCGAATTTTGCTGTTGGAGATACGAGGGAAGGTCCGTAAAGGTCAGTTTGATTGGTTTTGAGACTAAAGTTTCCATCCTACAGTTGCTCTTTCAATTGCTCGGCCACTGTCTTATTCATCCCCGGCACGGCGGCTAACTCCTCGACACTGGCCTGGCGAATGGCCTCGATGGAGCCGAACTTTTGCAGCAAGGCCCGGCGGCGCTTGGGGCCAATGCCTTCAATCTCGTCCAAACGGGAGCGAACGGCCCCTTTGCCGCGCAGCTTACGATGATAGGTCACCCCAAAGCGGTGGGCTTCGTCTCGGATGCGCTGAACCAGGAAGAGACCTTGTGAGTTGCGGGGCAGTATGACCGGCTCGGTTTGACCGGGCAAGAAAATTTCTTCTTCCCGTTTGGCCAGCCCGATAATGGGGATGGCGTCGCGCAGTTCAAATTCGTTCAGTATTTCCAGGGCGGCGTTCAATTGCCCTTTGCCGCCGTCAATAATAATCAAATTGGGGATGAGGGCCCAGGGGTTGTCCTTGTTGGTTTTTGAGGGGTCCTTATAACCCTCGTCGGACATGCGTTTAAAGCGGCGGCGCAGCATCTCCTGCATACTGGCGTAATCATCCTGCCCGGTGACCGATTGAATCTTAAAGCGCCGGTAATCGCTCTTGCGGGGGACGCCTTTGGCAAAGACCACCATCGAGCCGACTGTGTGGGTACCTTGCAGGGTGCTGATGTCGTAACACTCGAGGCGCAGCGGCGGCTCGGACAGGTCCAGGGCTTGCTGTAACTCGGCCAGGCCCTCGGTCTGTTTGCTTTCGTCGGCGGCCCAGCGGGCCCGGAGATGAGTGAGGGTTTCGACGGCGTTTTGAGCCACCATCTCCAGAAGTTCCTTTTGTTTGCCCCGGCGCGGCACTTTGATGGTCACCTCGGCCCCGCGCTTGTTTTTGAGCCAGTCGCGAATAATCATCAATTCGTCCACTTCCTCGGGCAGCAAAATCTGCGGAGGGACGGTCGCCGCCTGGTCGTAAAATTGTTTCAGGAAGGAGGTCATGATTTCGGCGTTGGCTTCGTCGGCGGTTCCTTCCAGGACAAAATAATCCCGTCCGACCAGTTTACCACCTCGAATAAAGAAAACCTGTACGCAGGCATCGCCATCAGCCTGGGCAAAAGCAATCACATCTTCATCCAGGGTACCGGTATTGACCACCTTCTGCTTTTCCACAATCTGGTCGATGGCCTTAATCTGGTCCCGTAATTGCGCCGCTCGTTCAAAATCCAATGCTTCGGCGGCTGTCTCCATCTGATGCTGCAAATCGGCCACCACCGGCTCGGTGTTGCCACTCAAAAAATCACACAGATTGTCGATAATTTGGCGGTACTCTTGCCGATTAACCACGCCAATACAGGGCGCGGCGCAGCGACCGATGTGGTAATAAAGACAGGCCCGTTCGTCCTGACCGGTAATCTGGCGGGTACAGGTCAGGTAGGGAAACACCTTGCGCACCAGATCGAGGGTTTGGTAGGCGGCCCAGGCGGCGGTGTAGGGACCGTAGTAGCGTGCCCCGTCAGTCTGCAAGCGGCGGGTGGTGGTGACGCGGGGGAAGGGGTCCTGCCAGTGGACCTTGATATAAGGATAACGTTTATCATCCTTTAGCCGGACGTTGTAGCGAGGCTGGTGCTGCTTGATGAGAGTATTCTCGAGCAGCAGGGCCTCCAGCTCGCTCTCGGCCACAATAAATTCAATGTCGGCAATTTCCTCAACCAGCCGCCGGGTTTTGGGACTACTTTGGGCGGATTTATGAAAATAGGAGCGAACCCGGTTTCTGAGGTTGACTGCCTTGCCTACGTAAATAACTTTATCCTGGGCGTTTTTGTGCAGGTAAACACCCGGTTTGGCCGGCAGGTTTTTTAGAATCTCTTTAATTTTGGCTGAAGCCATCGTGGGGGTATTTTACCACAAATGAAGATAGGATAAAACAACTTGCAAACAGGCTGCATTTATGATATAGTTTTTTCGGGGTTTACGCAAAGTTTACGCTACGCTTATTCTGATCCTCTATTTCATTTGGACACAGAGAAAATTGTGTAGCAATCGTTTATCTAATTTGCCCTGCGTACGGGTACTAATATCCTATTAATTATGTTAACGAACTATGTTAAAGTTTATCCGTACGCAGAGTGCCTCGAAATGCTGAAATCCTGGCATTTTATCGAAGCGGCCGATCTTCAATTACCCCGCCACTTGAAAATTAAAATCACTTTTTACAATACCTCCTCCACCGCCTTATGCCTTAATAAGGCTTAGAGTTATATTATTGTAATTTATAAGGGTATCTAATGGCTAAAATAGTTAGAAGGTTTGCTCGTTTTATTTTTATTTACGGTCGGGTTGGGCTGGTTACCGGTTTCATCGCCCTTGTTTGTGCGATGGGTTTCTTGGCGATTCCTCCCGGCGTTCAACCGGCTCAGGCCGAGGGCAGTAGGGAACTGACGGCCTTCGGTGGTTATCGCCCCTGGTTAGAATATACCACCAGAGTCAATGCCGGTATCATCCGGGCCAACGTGATTAAGGTGTATGCCAGGGTCGGCGAGACAATCAATCTGGGGTCCAGTGCCATCGGAACAGGGGTGGCTGACATTCTATACAGAGCTCCGGATGGTGCTGCCGGTAATTGTGCGGGAACCGGTACGGGTCGCATTAACAACCGGGCAGAAGAGTTGGCTGGCCCTCTCCCTGGCGGTTACAACCCTTGTGTGGTCACCGTTAACCCTGGGCAAGAGGGGGTGTGGGAAATAGAATTCACCGGTCCTGTAATTGATGCTGCTCTCGTCTCCCCCCCACCCCTACTGGCTAATGCAAACTGGCCTGCGCCTAATCTCACTCACAGGTTTGTCGCTGCTTGGGACGTTACGGTGCTGGATGCAACGGCAACCCCCATCCCCGGCCGGGTCTATGCAAACTATTTGCCGCTGAATCTGGGAGCGAACAATTTAGCCATTAACTCACGGTTCCTTATTCTAACCAGAGATGGTTACCAATACCGGTTCGACCTGAATGGCATGGACCCATTTGCTTTTATTCTTTTTGCCAACAACCAGGGGTTTGTGGACGCCGCCAGCAGCAATAGGCTCTTTAAATCCATTAACCTGGGTGCTGGTAACACGCTGCCGGCTGGGGTTTCATTCCAAAACCCGAGGGACCCCGATACCCCCGTCAGTGTCACTCACAAAATCTTCCTGAACCCGCCTAGTGCTGACTTGCCAGCCACGGCTGCGGTACCCGGCGGGGGGACGACCTGGCTACTCTCCCCGCCGACCCCGCCGCCTACCGCCTCTAATTTTGAGTTTACCGGGCAGGAGGGGACACCCGGTCAAGCCGGCACCTCACCCCTGGGCGGCTTCTTTGGCTTCGACGCTGTGGGTGAAGGCAGTTATCAAATTATCCTTGATACCAACCAAAATAATACGTACGGGGATGGATCGGACAGGATCCTGCTCGGTTCAGCCTTTTCCGGCAATAACATGGTTTTTTGGGATGGTCTGGATGGGGCGGGAACTCCCCTACCG
>DAOUMU010000010.1:0-8719 GCA_034409055.1 Anaerolineae bacterium | reverse complement strand
TTTTAAGGAAATCGGGCAGATGATTTTGACCATTCCTCTTTTTACCACCAAACTCACCCCGCAACGGGTCAAACAAGCTCTGCAAACCATCCGTACCACTGATGTTAACGAGTGGGCCAGACAACTTTTTGGGCAATCTATGCTTTCCAAGCGCCGTTCTCTTTTGAACCTTATTCAATCAACACAAAAAATGCAGGAAGAACATATCTGATTTTTTCTACAGATTCAACACCCTAGTGACTCACTGCTCACGAGCTAACTCCTGGGCATGTTCAGCCAGTAGGGTCTGTGTCAGCGAGGAGGGACCTTTGAGCATCCCGGCCACTTGTTGAATGGGGTTTTCCAGCAGGGGGATCAGGGCTAACACACCTCCATAGTCCACCACCTGGACTTGGCTGCCGGGGCGAAGTTTATACTTCCGGCGTAGTTCAGCGGGAATTACAACCCAGCCTTTGGCTGAAACGGTTAGCGTTGTCATCTGTATTCCTCGAAAGCTATTTTGTAATACGATATTGATAATAAGTATAACGCATATGGGGAAGATGTCAACAATTGAAATCATTCGCTGTATCCTTTCCAAAAGTAAGGGCGAGGCAAGTCGGAGCGTAGCTTGTTTGCTTCGATTACCCCCAATCCGACTTGCCTCGCCCCTACGCTGCCCACAAATTTGAGGAGGATACTCATTCGCTTGTCATTTAGTTGGTGATACTTACATTAGGTTAGTCAGGTTGGGGATGAGGTCGGTTTCTAACTTGTTTTTGGACACGTATGCTTTTTAAGGGTATATCTGCGCCCGGAAAGCGGTATGATCGTATGTAGGATCCCCGCCGATCTTCATAACAAAGAAGATGTAATCTCCCTGGGCAATATCCAGGGCAAGCCCATCGCTAAATCCCTGGTTGTCATTCCAGCCAAGATGCCATCTTTTAACCTCGGCGGTATTGTGATAGACTACGATGTCCACTCCATCCCCACCCCCGGTATCAAGCTTGTACGCCGATACTTGTATCCAGACCCGCTCACTCACCGTACTGGTCCAGCGCCAGGCAATGTCGCCGGTTACCCCCGGATGGGCCGAGTTTCGACATGTGCGGACCGAGCTTTCCGTGTTGTCGGTGCGCCAGCACTCCCCATCGAACTGCATCCTGGCCCAGTCGAAACTTTCGCGGCCTTTGGACCACTGGTATTCCCAATTCGACGCCCCTTGCGAGCCGGAAAAGTTGGTTTTGGTATCGGCAATCGGTTGGGGCGACTCTGAGGTGGGAGTGTCTGTCGGCAGAGCCGTAGGCGTGTTGGTGGATATGGATAGCGGCGGAATGGGGGTATCTGTTGGCCTCGGCAGGGGAGTAGGCGTATCGGTGGGACTGCTCGTGGATGGGGGAGGGACAGCGGCGGGAGTTTCTGTGGGAGCCGGGACAGGTATTGCAGTTGGAATTGGTGTGGGCGTAGCATTACTTTCTGTCGTTGGCATTGCTTCTGTTGGGGCGGGAGGCGGTGTGTTCTCGACCACTGCATTGGCCAGGGTGGAGGTAGGGTTGTTGGTCAGGGCCTGATTAGCCGGTTGCTTATCGCTTACCGGTGTATTAGCCAGTATCCCAAACCTCCATAAAATCCCCAGGCCACACAGGCCAACAATCAAAACGGTAGCCACAGCACCTACCAATGCGTACAGCATAGGGCTACTCTCTTTTGCAGGTGAGGGCGGTTTGGCCGTTTCTTCTTTGACGTCGGGAACCGCTTGAGCCTGTGTCTCCGGTTCAGATTTAGCCGCCGATACCCCGGCAGGCATCGGTGGCAGAGGACGTTCGGCCAGGTCTAGAGCAACCCGGTCCATAACCGACCGGCGGTGGGGCGCAACGGGATAGGTAGAGGTGATCTGACGGGCTTGCAGAGCCTTTTCCAGGACAGCGATCAGCCTGGCCCCGGTCGAATATCGGTTCTCCGGCTCCTTTTCCAGGGCCTTCAGAATCACTGCTTCCACTTCCGGGCTGATCTCGGAACGCACCTGTCGGGGCGGATTCGGCGGTTCGCTCATATGCTGCATCGCGATGCCCATCGCGCTATCCGCATCAAAAGGAACGATGCCGGTAAACATCTCGTACATAATCACCCCGAGGGCATACAGATCGCTTTGAGCTACGACTCCCGCCGAGGAGATGGCCTGTTCCGGGGCGATGTAGTGTGGTGTCCCGAAAATCTCGCCCCGTGTGCCCGCACTCTCCAACAAGGCCAGCCCAAAATCGGCCAGAATGGCCTGCCCCTCTTTATTCAGCATAATGTTGGCCGGTTTGATATCCCGGTGGATCACCCCTTTGCTGTGAATGTAATCCAACGCCCGGCACACATCTCGAATAATCTTCAGGGCATCTGCAGAGGGTATGTAATCCCCTTCATCCTGGTACGTTCGCAGCAGTGTCTCCAGCCCCATACCCTCCACGTATTGCATAGCAATATAGAGCATATCGTCCACTTCTCCATAGCGGTAGACACTGACCACATTGGGATGTTCCAGTTGGGCGATGGCCTGGGCTTCCCGTTCGAAGCGGAACATATAGTCGGAGTCGGAGCGAAATGGGGTGGCGATTATCTTGATGGCTACCCAGCGCTTGAGACGGGTATCAAAAGCCCGGTAGACACGGGCCATCCCCCCCCGACCCAATAATTCCTCAAGACGATATTCATCCAGGTGTCTGCCAATCAAAACATCCTCACCCATCAGGTTTCTCCAATTTAACCAGCCGGGTTTCCCGACTGGTTTCGGTAATACGCCGCAACTCTTTAATATAGTTGTTGAAGCCATGGGCATAGGTATCAAGATAATCCTGCACGATACGAGTTGCCAACGCTTTTTGTTCTACGGCTACCAACGAACGGACATGGGGGCGAAAGTCCCGCAGCGTGACCCGCATAATCCCTTGTGCATCCGTGATAATGCTCCAGGCCAGGGTTTTTTTGTCGTTGTCGTCTTTGGCCGTGATAAAACGGGTGAGGGTACTGGTTGGCACAACCGCCCCCACGTTGGAGAAAACTTCCCGGCCCTTGATGAGATCGTTTAACAGGTCAATCCGGCTGGGGATTTGATCCAGCATCCGTTGGAGGGGAGTGGGCATATGGGCCAGCATCTTGATTGTGCCGGCACTGGCACTTTCTCCGGCAATAGCTATCTCTTTGGCCCGGCTTAATACAGCCCCAAAACCGGCCAGGGTGGCCAGGTAAGTGCGTTGCAGCTTATCAAAATTAGCATAATGTTCAGAACGATCGCCCCTACCTCTTTTATAGCCCTCCAGGGCAGCGATACACTGTTGGTGTAGATTAAGCAGGTCTAGCTCGTACAGGGGTACTTCAAACGTGATGGGGTAAAGTCGATCCCGGGGATTGCGTCGGCTGCCATCCACGGGAATGACCAGCGCCGGGTTGACCTGTTTTGAACTCTCGATGGCTTCCAGGGCTTCGGTGGTGGCCTCTCGCGTGGCACTATTGCGGGCCAGTTGCTGCAATTCGGCCACCAGGTCCGGGTTGGGTTGGTATGTAGTGGCATGCATGGCCCGGTAAAGCACCAGCAAATCGTTAACCGTTAACTGAATGAGGTCATTGCGCCGTTTGAAGCGTTTGCGTAGCTGCAGGATGGCCTTGATATTGACCGCTTCAGTTTCTGCGCTGACTTCCGGGGTGACCTGGGAAGTTTGTTGGGTCAACTCTAATTCGAATGTCTGGAAGGGGAAAGTCAGGGCATAGGGGCGGGTCTGTTCGGGCCGGGCCGGAGGCAAGGTGTTGAGATACACGGCCCACGACAGGGCCTCGTTGGCCATGATTTCGGCCAGAGCCGCCCCCCACGTGCCATCGAAAAAAATGTGAGATTGATCCATAGCGATGGTTTCGCCGGTATCGAATAAGGTCAGGGCGTGGTCTCCTATTCCCCGCTCGGTCTGGCGCAGTTCGGCCAGGGGCAGACTACGGGAGCACCGGTCGCAATTGAATAGAATCGGGGCCAAGCGCAGCATATCCAGGTCCTTGAGGAGGGCTGGATTCATTTGCTTGCGCAATTCGGGCCAGTTTGCCCGTTGAATTTTGGCCAGTTGGACCAGTGACGCCGATTTTGTCTTGTTCGGGGTATTCATCAAAGCGGCAATTTGCACCCGGACCGTGTCAATATGGGCCGGTTGTTCGCTATGCGGGGCACAGGCCGGTATTAAATAGTAGCGTTCCCGGTGAATAATGCCGATATGCGCTTTTTTCAGGGGAATAGGGGTTCGGGTTTCCCCATCAATAGCTGGGTCCAGATAGGCCAAAATCGACATCTGTTGTTGGTAAGCAGGGAGACTCTCTGCTTCGGCAGCGCGGATTTGTTCCTGCCATTGCTGACGCAAGGCCGGGGATAGATTAACGGTGGCCTCGCTCAAAAATTTGTCAAACTTACGGCGGCGATAGATCGGGTAAGGTTCGTCGGTTCCGGCATCCGCCTCCCGTCGATAGGGCCGCTGCTTTTCCCAGGTGCGATAGAGCCGGACATAATGGGCCGCATCTGGCTCTCCCCCGGTCAGTTCGGATAGAAGATAGGTATAAACCCGCTCTCGCCATTCGTTTGCCAACAGATCATCGTACTGGTGCAAACAATGGATGGCTGCCATCACCCAGGCTGTTACCCGGTCAGTTTCACTCAGATATATTTGATACCGTTTCAGGTCGGTATCAAAACCGTGAGTTTCGTTAACATGACGGGCCGTATCTTCGCGCAGGGCATAGTCCACGTAGAATTGCCAGGTTCCTTGGGGAAATGAGTCTTCTGGATCTTTCCCGGCCAATTTGAGCAGATTTTGATAGCACCAGATGGCTGCCGCCGGGCCGGCAAAAAAGGTGTAGTAGGTGGTTTTATCCAGGGCTTGCCGGACGCCCTTAAACAGCAGGTTAATATCCCGCCGAACATTTTTTTGGGGGGGGCTGCGCTCCGGCAAACGAGCCAGGCCGCTCAGGATGACTCCAGGCACATTTCCCGCCGGCACCATCCGGCCTATCTGATCGATGACGGCATCCACTTCGGGCAAAGTGAGCCGGGATAACTCGCTCAGAGCCAATGAGTGAGCAATGGTTTTAAGGTTGGCGACCGTTTTCTGCGAAGCTTGGCGGTATTTTTGCTGCCTGGCCTCTGTCATTCTGTAAGCCTGTCTAGTGCCACTCGTTTAACCGGATCGTGCAAATGTGCTACTCAATGTCGTTAAGTTAAGACTTCGGAGGTCTGCAAAGATATATTTGGTAGCAAAATCACCTACATTATCAGGCTGTTTAGTTAGCAAAATTGCCTTCAAAGACCTCCGAAGTCTGGCAGCATTACTTAACTTAATGACATTGATGTGCTACTACTTTGCCGAGTTCAGGAATCTGGTCGTGAACAATTATTATTAATTGTATCATATCTCCATACAGTTGACAACCTATACTTTCACGGTAATAAGAATGTCACCGAAACCGACCGGCTGCTAGGGGGGATAAGACCGTGCAGCTAGAGTTTGATGTGGAGACATTTGAGAAGTATGGCCGCACGCTGGCTTATGTGTGGGGGGACAGGGTAATGGCCAATTTTGTAAGATGCCTCACCGATATTTTTGTTATCATTCGCTACAATGCTACACATATGAGTAGAATACCAAGATAGGAGTGATATGATGAACAAAAAATTGATTGGCCTGGCCGGTATGATTTGTTTGGTAGCCATCCTGGCCGGATGTGGCCAGGTTACGCAGTCGGCCGCTTCTGCCCAAAGCAAGGATGACGGGCAAGCGGCCCAGGCAGCCCCGGCTGTCGTTAGTGAAACGGAGGCCGACTCTAAGGAAGCGGATGCTCCGGTGACTGAAACGGCAACCGAGGCCTTGCCCACGGAAGATACAGCAACGAAAATAGAAGTTGAACTGGCAAATGATGAGGTGACTGTGTCGGAGCCAATTATTGAATTACCCAAGCCCCAAAACCAGTTGTCTGCGGGTCAGTACTCGTGGAGTCAACTGCTGCCCCGGGATGCTATTTATCCTGTTTATGAGCCACAATTTGCCCCGGCCGAGGATGCGCCTTACGCCGACGACGAACTGGTCATCGGGGTGGAGATCAACGGCGAGGCCAAGGCTTACGCCATCGGCCCTCTGAACAGCCGGGAAATGGTCAACGACACGCTCGGCGGCGTGCCCATCCTGGTCACTTGGTGACCGATTTGTTATACGGGCATGGTTCATGCCCGACAAGTTGATGGCGAGACGTTTGTTTTTGGTAATCAAGGTGGTTTGTTCATGAATGCAATGACGTGGTGGGATCACAAAACCAGCAGCGTCTGGAGCCAGGTCTGGGGCCAGGCCATCGACGGGCCACTTAAGGGAACCACCCTCGAGTTAATTCCGGCTGCCATTGTCCCATGGCGAACGTGGAAGTTTGAACATCCCCACACCCTAGCCATGACCAACGATAAGAGCGGGGTCTTTGGCCGCGAGGAGCGTCCCCAGGACGGGTGGGTGATTGGTATTACCATTGGCGAGTACAGCAAGGCTTATTACTACCTGGACTTGACCGAGGCCGGGGTGGTCAATGATTTTGTCGGCCCCTATCCCGTGGCCCTCTACGCCGACGCCGAGACGCGCAACGTGCACGCTTACCTGCGCCAGGTGGGAGACCAGGTTTTGACTTTAGGTTTGGATGGCTCAGGCGACTTTCTGGTCGATGAGGAAACCGGCACCACCTGGACGATTGGCCAGGGGCTAGGTCGGAGAGGTATGCTGCAAGACGAGAATCTGTTGCTGGTGCCTTATCTTTCTTCCTTTGATTGGGCTTGGTTGGATTTTCATCCGGATAGCGAGTTTTATGGCCGCCAGTAGCCCGGAGCTGAAAACTCTGGGCTAAAAGCTATAGATGCTCAGATAATGTTTTGACGTATCTTCTCAAAAAGTAGGGGCTAGGCAACTCGGATTGAGGGTCTCAGAGCAAACAACCTGCTCTCCGAGTTGCCTAGCCCCTACCCGCCTCGAATTATTGTGCTCTAAAAAGGGCCAAAATCGCCCTTTTGATTTCTGGACACTTTCCTCCGCTTTTCCTATTCCAGCTTGGGCCGAGATAACCACGGATTAAAGAAATACACGATAAAGAGCAAGCAGACAATCGTGTATTTCCCCATCCGAGGTTATCTCCCCTTGATTTAACATTCTTAACATTAACTATTTTAACATAAATGAGGATGTCCTGGCAAGATGTTTGTGAGGGCTGGGGGTGAGTATTAGTGACATTTATCACCAATAATTAAGGATAAAAGTCACTTGTCTGTAGGGGGTAACAATTCTACCCTAATATAGGGAGTATAGACAATTTAATTTTAAGAGGGTGATCATCATGGCTGATCTCGTCGGACAAACGATTGGGCAGTACCGGATTGTTGAGCGCTTGGGGCGGGGAGGAATGGCCGATGTGTACAAAGCCTTTCACCCTGGCCTGGCTGTTCACCGGGCTTTGAAGGTGATCCGGCCCGAATTTGTGGCCGAAGCAGGCTTTCGGGAGCGATTTCAGCGCGAGGCTCAGGCTGTGGCCGCCTTGCGTCACCCCAATATCGTTCAGATGCACGATTTTGGTGGGCAGGATCATCTTTACTACATGGTCATGGAATTTATCGAAGGCCAGAACCTCAAAACCTACCTGGCCAGGCGGGGGCAGATACGCCCCTTTAGCCAGATCGTCGCCATCGTCGAGCAGGTCGCTTCGGCCTTGAGTTATGCCCACCAACGCGGACTCGTGCATCGGGACATTAAGCCGGCCAACATTATGCTGACCCCTGAAGGGCAGGCTATCCTGACCGACTTTGGCATTGCCAAGATGGTGGCTATGGAAGAGCGGATGACCCGGACCGGCGTGGGGATTGGGACGCCGGCCTACATGGCTCCGGAACAGGCCAAAGGACTGCCTGACGTCGGCCCGCCCGCCGACATTTATTCCCTGGGCATTGTTCTCTACGAGATGTTGACCGGCCAGGTGCCTTTCAGTGCCGATACCCCCCTGGCGGTGATGCTGAAGGTCGTCAGCGATCCCATCCCGCCGCCTCGTCAATTAAGCCCGGATATTCCTGACGTACTGCAAGGGGTCATTCTCAAAGCCACGGCCAAAGAGCCGGAACAGCGCTATCCCACGGCCAATGCCCTGGTTGACGAGCTAAAGCGAAGCCTGGGGGCCGAACCGGGTGTTGCCCCGCCGGTTACGGTCTCTTCGCCGGTTGAGCCGGCGACGCAGGTGGCAGCACCAACTAAACCTGAGCCGGGCCGCCGTCTAAACCCCTGGCTGGTGATCGGGGCGGTTCTGGTGGTCCTGTTTTGCCTGGTGTTGGGCGGGACCGGGGTTGGATTCTATTTTTGGACCCGCCCTGAGGCGTCCGCGCTGACGCCCGTCCCGGTCCAAACTGGCCCGTCTGCGGCGGCCACCGGTGAGGAGGCTATCATCATAGCTATCTCCGACGAAATCACCACCTCTGGAGGCACGGCTACCTATGAATTCGACCGAGAAGCCGGGCAGAGCATCTTTTTCGACCATCAATCGGCGACCGAGACGACGAAGTTCACCCTGATGGCCCCGGATGGCCGGACCGAACTGTTCAGCGTGACCGATGATAAAGGACCGATCACCCTGGAGCAGAGCGGGACCTATGTTTTGACGGTGGATCCGTTGTACGACCAGACAGCGGCGTATGAGTTCGTCGTTTGGG
>DAOUMU010000009.1:0-4324 GCA_034409055.1 Anaerolineae bacterium | reverse complement strand
CGCAGCGAGTGAAGAATCTCCAAGGTTTTGGTAAATACCCGAGGGGCACAGGTACCCAAGGGGCACAGGGTAGACCTCTTTTGGGCCAAAGTTTCGGAGATTCCTCGTCGTTTATGCCCTTGGGGTGCTGCGCTCCTCGGAATGACATGAGGGTAGGCAGTTACAAAAAAACAAAAAAGGAGGGAAGAATGGTAGAAACAAAATCTGCTACTCTTCTCCCTGCCGACCGCCGAATTAACTCTGCCCCCCGCCACCTGTTATACCTCGCTTTAATCATTGGCGTTGCCTTTGCCTTACGCGTTATCAAATTAAACAGTCTCCCCTTTTCTCTGAACCTTGACGAAGCCATCAATGGTCTGGACGCGCTGCAACTTTTGCGTTTAACCTGGCTAACGCCCTTTTTGCAGAACAACTTTGGCCGGGAAACCCTTTTTTTCTACGGACAAGGGCTGGCCTTGCAGCTGTATGGTATCTCTTTTTTCTCTCTCAGATTTGCCTCCGCCCTGAGCGGAACCCTGACGATCCCCCTATTGTATCTTGTTGGCCAACGCCTGCGATTGGACAATCTGCTTTCTCATAAAAAAGGCAAGGTTTGGTGGTTAAAATATATCTCCCCCCCGTTGAGGGAACGTCTGGACATGGCCGGTCTACTGGCCGCTACCGGCTTGGCCGTATCTTACTGGCACGTCTATTTCAGCCGGCTTGGTTTACGAGCCATCTTGTTACCCCCGTTGTTACTGGGTCTGGTCTGGTGTTTCTGGCAAGGCTGGGATGATCAAAAAGGACAGGGGAGACGGCGATTCTGGTTGGTTATCGCCGGATTTTTATTGGGGTTGACCTTTTACACTTACCTGGCCGCCCGGCTACTGCCGGTTCTCTTTATCATCTTTGTGGCGATTGAGTTAATCAAGCCTCAACCAAACCGGAAAGAAAAAGCGGTTGATTTTTTTATTTTCGGCCTGGTAGCCACGTTGACCGGTGTCCCCCTGGTCTTTTATTTTCAACAAAATCCGCAGGCATTCGGCAGCCGCACCCAGACTATCTCTATCTTTGCTGGCAACGCTCCTCTGGACACCCTGGGCGGCAATTTGACTTCGCTGCTACAAATCCATTTTTTTGGAGGAGCGTGGTTAGGAGAATGGCCGGCCCTCAATCTATTATCGGCCTTGGGGCTTTTACTGGGGTTGCTGGTCTGCCTCCATCATCTGAAAAAACCGGCCATACGCTTCTTGCTGCTCTGGTGGGGCATTGGGACCGCACCGGTGTTATTCTCGAGCCAGGATTGGACCGGACAAACGACCCTGCTAAGGGGTATTATGGCCTGGCCGGCTCTCTTTTTAATCTCGGCCATTGGTCTGGTTACCCTGGCCAATCTGTTCCACAAAATAACAAAAAGGGGATTTGTCTTTTTCTGGCTACTGCTCATTGTCGGCAGCCTGACCACGATTTACCACTACTTTTTTATTTGGGCCACCACCTACAATCGATTCAGCGACCACCCCCCCTATCTCGCCCGCTACCTGAACAGTCAAACCAGCCAATTCAGCCTGACGCCTCTGAGATTCTATGCCGAAACGGTGACTAATTTTCTGTTGCAGGCCCGGTACCCCACCTTGACGAACATCGAGGCCGGCCAGTTGCAGGCCCTGCTTGAGTCAAACCGGGCCACTGTTTATCTTCTCCCGGCCAAATCAACGGCTGAGGCAACTTTTGTCTTGCTCGTGCCTGCTGCCGATGGCCAGGGGACAGCCTATCTCCTGCCGCCCTTGACTCCGGCACAAATCGAGACCCTCTCACACTACACCGGCACTTCGTCGCCCTTGACCACTGTACTGGATAGCGAGCAAGAACCAATCGCCCACGTTTATCCCCTACCGGCTGACGCCCCCTTCTTGCCTGTCTCCTCCCCGGCTCAGGTCGAGATGCACCCCATCCAGGCCAATTTTAATCATGACCTTGTCTTAACCGGCTATCGGGTCGAACCGGCCACCATCAAACCGGGGGAAACGGTGACCCTCTCTTTCCACTGGCAGGCGCAGCGTCCGATTGATGGTGATTATTATTTGTTTGTTCATCTCTTCGACGTGCAGCAAGGACAACGTCACGGCCAGGTCAATACCCCGCTGACCGGTATCCTGTTTGATGCCCATCGCTGGCCGGTCGGTCTGACCGTACCTGATAGACATTCCTTCACTTTACCCGCCGATGCCCCGGCAGGGGCCTATCGCTTTGAAGTCGGCCTTTATCACGCCTCATCCCAGCAGCGCCTGCCGGTCACGGTCGGGGCAACTCAACCAACACCACCCACTGCTGATAAAGTTATCCTGGGTAAATTCCACGTCTGGCAACACCCCCCCCCGCCGCCCCAGTATCCGCTGACCAACATTCAATTTGACGACAACATCGCCCTAATTGGGGTAGATTTGCCCACCGCCCCCCTTCAGCCGGGCCAAACCTTGACTTATACCCTGCACTGGCAAGCCCTGGCGCCGATCTCGCAGAATTACACGGTCTTTACCCATCTGTTAGATGCAGAGAACAATCTCCAAACTCAACAGGATAACGCCCCTCAACAGGGTCGCTATCCTACCTCCTGGTGGGATGCCGGCGAAATTATTATCGACCCCTATGCCCTACCCCTCCCCCCCTATTTAACCCCGGGCCGATATACCCTCCGGGTGGGTTTGTACCGGCCCGAAACAGGACAACGACTGCCCTTAAAAAATGAGCAGCAAGATTTTGTCGATTTCCCCAATTCTATTACCATTGAGAACCGATAGTAAGAAACATATCTGCCAATGGAGTCGAGGCTTCAGCCGGTCAAGAGATCGAGACTCCTGCCAGCAATTCCAAATTTTAACCCGAAAGGTAGGGGCGAGGCAGGTCGAAACACAGTCTGTTTGCACCGAGAACCTCAATCCGACCTGCCTCGCCCCTACGCCATACCCAAATTTGGAATTACTGGACTCCTGGTGTGACTAAAGGTCGCATGATGTTTCACACATTACGTTCACATCGGCTGGCTATCGTGCTGATACTGTGGCTGGCTTTCTTCCTGCGCCTCTATCAACTCGATAGTCAATCCCTACGCGGCGACGAGGCGGCTACCGTCTTTTACGCTGCTTTTCCCGTCTCGGAGTTGTGGGAACTTTCCCGGGTAACCGACCCGCACCCGCCCCTTTATTATCTTATGCTCCATCCCTGGCAGTGGCTGGTGGGAGAAGGAGCCTGGGTCATGCGCTTTGCCGGCGTAGGGGCCAGCCTGCTGGCGGTGGCTGTGTTGTATACCCTGGCTCAACGCACCCTGCGAGCCACGACGATCAGTCTACTGGCCGCCGGTTTACTGGCCGTCAACCCGTTCCAGATATGGCTGGCCCAGGATATCCGTTCCTATCCGTTTTTTACCCTGCTGGGGCTACTATCATCCGGGGCACTGTGGTTAGCAGTTAGCAATCAATTTACATTACACAATACGCCGCCAGCCCATAGGGCAGGGGCACACAAGCGACACGCAACACGCCGCCAGGGGCACGCCGCCAGGGGCACGCAAGCGAGCGACACGCAGCACGCAACACGTCACTTGCCCTGTGGGTCCTCGCTTCCCGCTTCCCGCTTCTCGCTTCTCGCTTCCCACCTCATCCTCTGGCTCACCTACATCTTCCTCACCGTGGCCTGTTTCTATATCCACTACTACACTGTCTTTCTAATTGCCGGCCAGGGTTTATTTGTGCTATTCAACAGCCAAAAGTTCTGGGACAAAAAATGGTTGTGGCTGGCTAGCCAGTTGGCTATTGGCTTGATGATTATCCCCGGCCTGGGCCTGGCTTACAATTTTATGGGTCAGGCAGCCGGGGGCATTGACACCATTCCCACGACGGTCATTCTCCGGCGAGCTTCCACCGCCCTGTTAACCGGCTTTACCATTGACGATACCTGGGGCTTGTGGATCAGCCTGCTTCTGGCTCCGGTTTGGCTGGTCGGTCTGGTGACACTGGGACGGCGTGATTTTTCAACCGGCAGCTTCTGGGCACTTTTCTTCGCCATCCCGGTGCTGGGCGTGATTGCGTTCTCCATTAACCGTCCCCTCTTCAAAGAGCGTTTCCTCGTCCAGGCCCAACCGGCCCTTGAGCTGCTGTTAGCCGCCGGCTTTCTAACCATCGCCGGAAGGCGAATGGCGAATGGCGAATACCCTACCGGGCACAGGTCAGCGAATGGCGAACCCATAGCGCAGGTGTCAGTGAGTCAGCGAGGCAGCGACATTATAAACAACAAGTCAACCGATAACATCCAACACCCAACACGCAACACGCAACACGCAACACGC
>DAOUMU010000008.1:0-9137 GCA_034409055.1 Anaerolineae bacterium | reverse complement strand
CGGATTTGTGGGGTAAAAAGCCAGACCTGACAGGTTTTAGCGAAAATTTGCCAGATAATACAGGTAAATTGTAGCAAATTGGCAACAAATAGCGACAGATTACTAAACCTGTCAGGTCTTACCCCTCAATCCACGTAGAGCCGTTATTCGTTGGGGGGTGCAACTTGCTTTTCTGCTGGATAAACAATATTTCCCCTACTGCGGCTTTAGCCTTGTTGATCCAAACAACTCAACCCCAAAAAGAGGTAGATTTTGTAGTGGTTCAGAATTAGTTGCAGTTCAACCCGGCCCCCCTAACCCCCCCGAGGGGGGAACTTTGGCGCTTTTCACCCCCCTTTGGGGGGCCGGGGGGGCTTTTTTCGACTGCAACATTTTATGAACCACTACAAAAAAGAGGTAGATTTGCTTGAGGCTTCTGATTTAATCTTGCAAAGGAGTAAAATAACATGAAACGAGTTGGTTTTCTACTAAAAGTTAAGGAAGACAAAATAGAAGCGTACAAAAAGCATCACGAAACCGTCTGGCCCGAGATGCTCGATGCCCTCCGGCGAACCGGTTGGCACAACTATTCCCTATTCTTGCGTGAGGATGGGCTACTCTTTGGCTATTTTGAAACGCCGGAAAGCTTTCAGGCTGCCCTGGACGGAATGGCCAAGGAGGAAATCAACATCAAGTGGCAAGAATTTATGGCTCCCTACTTCGAGGGATTAGGTGGTGCCCATGCCGACGAAAGCATGGTCGAATTAGAAGAAGTCTTTCACCTTGATTAACTGGACATTTGTAGGACAAACTTTAGTTTGTCCAAAGGAGGATTTCAAATGAACTCAAGAGAACGTGTATTTACAGCCCTGCGTCGAACCGGAACTCCCGACCGGGTTCCGCTCCAGTTCGATTTATGTCGCCAATTGTTGACCGATTTTGGTAAGAAATATGATATCCCGGTTCACTATACCACCTCTTACTTTGAGGACGTCACCTATCGCATTTCAGCGAATGAGCTGCGTACCGCTATGGGAAGCGATTGCGTGATTGTGGGCGGCAGCATTCCGTCTGGCTACAGCCACCCAACAACCGAGGATGGCTGCATTATCAATGAATTTGGTATGAAAATGCGTCAGGGGCCGCTCTATATGGAGGTTATTGAGGCTCCTCTGGCCAATGTTTCATCTGTGGATGAAGTCAAGAATTTCCCCTTCCCCGACCCTCTGGCTAAAGGCCGCTTTGATGATGCTGAGAAATACATTAAGCAATATCAGGATGACTACTTCATCATCGGCGACCTGGAACTGACCATGTTTGAAATGTCCTGGCACATGGTTGGTATGGAGAAATTTATGATAGATATGTCTATGGAGGAACCTTATATTGAGGTGCTGTTAGATAGAGTTAAAGAATTCAGCATCGGTGTCGGAAAAAGGTTGGTAGAGCTGGGGGTTGATGGTGTTTGGACAGGCGACGACTTCGGTATGCAGACTGGTATGCTGATCTCACCCGATATGTGGCGCAGGCTGTTTAAACCGCGTCTGGCAGAGGTATTTAGTGAACTCAGATCCGTTAACCCGGACGTGGTGCTCATGTATCACACCGACGGTGCTGTCGCTCCTATCCTCGAGGACCTGGTCGAAATTGGCCTGGAAGTCTTTAATCCGGTTCAACCCAATGTACCGGGCCATGAGCCAGAGGAGCTGAAATCTCGTTTAGGAGACAGGCTTTCTTTCTGGGGGGCGATTGATCAGCAACATTTGTTGCCAAACGGCACTCCTGAAGAAATCGAGGCCGATGTGGCCGAGAAGATAAGGATATTGGGGGCGGGCGGTGGCTATATGTGCTCCCCGGCTCATATTGTGCAGGCCGACACTTCAATGGAGAATGTTGAGGCGTTCATTGCGGCCGTGAAAGAGCACGGGGTGTATGAATAGAACTCCTGTTATAAAAATGATTTGACAGAAGGATAACATTAATGCAAGATGATATTTTGACCCGGCTTGTAACCATGTCCAGGAATTTGGGCGATCCGGCCAATGATTACGTTATTCTGGGTGAGGGGAATACCTCGGCCAAAATTGATGAGGAAACCTTTTGGGTCAAGGCTAGCGGGACCGAATTACGCACAATCGGTCCGGAAGGTTTTGTCCAGGTCTATTTTGATCGTGTACTGGCCATGCTTGATGGTTCTGATTTGAGCGATGAAGAAGTCAAGCAAGGCCTGCTTGAAGCCAAAGTTGACCGGCAGGCCAAAGGTCACCCTTCGGTGGAGACAGTTCTACATGCCATTTGCCTTAAGCTGGCTGGCGTTAATTTTGTCGGTCATACCCATCCCACTGCGATCAATATCCTGACCTGCTCCGCTGTTTTTGAAACTGCCATAAGTGGCCGTCTCTTTCCCGATGAGATTGTGGTTTGTGGTCCGGCGCCAGTGGTTGTGCCTTACGTTGATCCTGGGATACCGCTGGCTCGTGAAATTTTTCAGCGGATTAATGCCTATATCGACATCTACGGCGAGTGGCCTAAAACCATCCTGATGCAAAATCACGGCTTTGTCGCCCTGGCTCCCACCGCCCAACAGGTTGAAAATATCACCGCGATGGCCGTCAAAGCGGCCCGGGTTCTGGCAGGTACTTACGCTCTGGGAGGTCCCCATTTTATGAGGCCTGAGGCGGTTAATCGCATCTATACTCGTCCTGATGAAAAGTATCGACAGCGTATTATGGGCCGGTAATGAAGTGAGGTAAATTATGCAGCTTGATCAAAGAATTAATACTCTGGAAACAAATTTAAATAATTTTTCTCCCAAGGTTCGAGCCGAGGCCCTGCGGGAATTGATGGCCCTGGCGGAACAAGGCACTATTCAAATTCCCTCGTCTATGGATGTGGCTAACATGCATTGCCACACCTTCTTTTCATTCAACAGTTACGGCCACTCACCGACCTCACTGGCCTGGTTAGCCAGACGGCGGGGCTTCAAACTGATGGGGATTGTTGATTTTGATGTTCTGGATGGGGTGGAAGAGTTTCTGGCTGCTTGTGAAACTGTCGGGGTGCGGGGCAGTGCCAGCATTGAGACTCGCGTCTATATCCCCGAATTTGCTACCCGCGAAATCAACTCTCCCGGCGAACCGGGTGTTTTCTATCATATGGGTATTGGTTTCACCACCGGCCAGGTGCCTGCTTCTGTGGCTCCTATCCTGGCCGATATGCGCCGCCGGGCTACCGAACGGAATCGGGATATGTTGGCCCGAGTCAATGCTCACCTGTCTCCGCTAACCATTGACTATGAACGGGACGTGCTCCCGCTCACCCCCAAGGGAAATGCCACCGAGCGACACATGCTGGCGGCCTATTTACAGGCCGCCGAGCACACGGTGTCGGACCGGGTTGCCTTCTGGGCCGACAAATTAAATATGGAGTCTGGCCAAATAGCCGCCATTATCGAGGACAAGTCCAGGTTTCAAAATTTGGTGCGAGCCAAATTGATGAAACGGGGTGGAATTGGGTATGTCCAGCCCGGCCCCGATACTTTTCCCACCGTCGATGAGTTCCACCAACTCATTTTGGCTTGTGAGGCCCTGCCCTGCGCCGCCTGGTTGGATGGGACCTCGCCCGGTGAACAGGCCATTGAAGAGTTGCTAGAGCTATTAATCAGCCGGGGGGTGGTGGCCCTCAACATCATCCCGGATCGCAACTGGAACTTTGCTGATCCGGAGATCAAGCGTCTTAAGGTGCAGAAACTGTATGAGGTGGTCGAACTGGCCCAAAAGTTGGACCTGCCGCTGAACATCGGGACTGAGATGAATAGTTATGGGCAAAAACTGGTTGATGATTTCGATACGCCGGAGTTGGCCCCGGTTCGTGAGGCTTTTATAGACGGGGCTTTCTTTATCTATGGGCATACCGTTGCCCAACGTGCTTTGGGACGGGGCTACCAAAGTGAGTGGGCCAAGACCCACTTCCCCGCTCGTCCCGAACGTAATGCCTTTTACACCCAACTGGGGCGGCAGGTTGAGCCGGGACCGGCCGGTTTGGCAAAACTTAAACAACTTGTTGACGATGTAGCAAAATAACAGGATGAAGGAATAGGAGCGAAATGAGTGACAAATTAAGTCTCTATCGTGAGGCCAAAGCATTGGCCGAGACAAACAATCTTTGGCCCCTTTATGGCGCCGGTCTGGAGAACCTGGGCGATAATGGGCAACCGATTGACGCAGGTATTCCAGCCTATGGCCCTGATGAACTGTTAGTTCGCCACGACGCCTGTGGTATTTGCTTCTCCGACATCAAGGTGATTAATGCCGGTGAGCAGCATCCCCGCATCTTCCGCGATATAAAAAAGGAGCCGGTGGTGTTGGGCCACGAAGTAGCCTTGACTGTGGTTGGCGTCGGTGAAAACTTGCGGGATCAGTACAAAGTGGGTGATCGTTTTATCGTGCAGGCTGACATTTATTCTGGCGGGGTCAACTATGCTTATGGTTACATGATCCAGGGCGGTATGTCTCAATACAACGTGATTGACCAGCGCGTGCTCAACGGGGACCACGGTAATTACTTGTTGCCGGTCCAGCCGGAAACCGGCTACGCCGAAAGCGCCCTGGCCGAGCCGTGGGCCTGCGTGATTGCTGCCTACCAGCTCCAATACCGGACCGGCCTAAAAGCGGGAGGGGCCACCTGGATCATTGGCACGCCTCAGGCCAGGGATGATTACTTTTTCAGCGCCGGCTTTGATGAAACCGGTCACCCGGCCCGCCTGGCGCTAACCAATGTACCCGAAGCATTTGCGGCCAGACTCAAAGAACAAGCAGCCCGGCTGCAAGTCGAACTGATCGATATCACCCCGGAAATGTTCCAGGACCCTGAAGCTGATTTGCCGACCTTTGACGACATCATTATTCTCGGCCCTGATCCAGATATTATCGAAGCGGCCAGCCCCCAGCTGAATGACTTTGGCATTGTGGCCCTTATGGCCGAGGCCGCCTTAGCCCAACCGGTGCAGGTGGATGTGGGCCGGATTCATTACAACCGCTGGACCTATGTAGGTGGACCGGGACCTGATATTGCTCGAGCCTATAGCGATTATCCTATCCCATCAGAGCTAAAAACCGGGGGCAGGGCCTGGTTTGTGGGTGCCGGTGGACCAATGGGCCAGATGCACGTTCAACGGGCCGTGCAAATGGCCACGCCTCCTAAAACCATCTTGTGTACCGATTTGTTCGCTGAGCGTTTGCAAGTTTTGGAGGATATGTTTGGCGCCGAAGCTCGGGCCAAAGGGATCAACTTTGTCTGTCTGGGGGTCAAAGAAGAGGCCTATCAGTCACGCCTGGCCGAGGTGGCCGGTGATGGTTTTGACGACATCATTGTCCTGGCTCCGGCGGCGGTGGTCGCCTCTGAGTCGGCCAACTATCTGGCTGCCAATGGTATTATGAATATTTTTGCCGGACTGAAACGGGGTACGATGGCCACCTTGGACCTGAGCGCGGTTTATCAGCAGAACGTGCGCTTTATCGGCCACACGGCTTCGACGATTGATGATCTGCGCTTGATGTTGTACCAGACAGAAACCAGGCAGCTTTCCCCCAACCGCTCGGTAGCGGCCATTGGCTCGCTCAATGCTGCGTTTGAGGGATTTAAGTCTGTCCAGGAGGCCAGATTCCCCGGCAAGGTGGTCATCTTTCCCCAGATTAAGGATTTCCCCCTGACGGCATTGCCCGATTTGAAGGAAAAGTTGCCGACCGTTTATGCCAGGTTAAAGGACGGCCGGGAATGGACCGTTGAGGCGGAGGAAGAGTTTTTAGAGTTGATGCTGCCTTGACTAAATCCGTGCAGGCGGACATTGCGGCGTAGCCCTCAAGAAGCGGTTTCAACCGCGTATGGGCTCACGGTGGACCACAGTCCATCGCCCCAAACGCGAACTGTCCCTCAGAAAGGCAGCAAATCTGCACAGATCTTCGTACTGGTCCGTTCAGAGCACACTGGAGAACATCATGACAAGGGTGGCCATTGTAGGGGCTGGCGTGATGGGCACAGCCATTGCTTATCCGCTGGCCGATAATGGGCACACCATCCGGTTGGTGGGCACCCACCTGGACAACGATATCATCAAAAGCTGCCGCGAGCAGCATTATCACCCCCGGCTCAAACGTGAGCTCCCGGCCGGGGTGCGAGCCTATTATGTAGACGAGATCGCTCAGGCTCTGGCTGATGTAGAGATTATCGTCAGTGGGGTGAACTCCCTGGGGACCCATTGGATCGGGCAAAAAATCGGCCTCTACCTGCAGCCGGGGCAGTTGATCATTGCCGTCACCAAGGGGCTGGAAGCTGCGGAAAACGGTGACCTGCTGATCCTGCCCGACGTACTGGCCAGCGAACTGCCAGCGGCTATCCGGGCTCAGGTCAAGTTGGCTGCTATTGGCGGGCCGTGTATTGCCGGCGAATTAGCCGGTCGTCGCCAGAGTGGTGTTGTCTTTGGCGCTCGTGATAGTGCTGTGGCCGACCACCTGGCGGCGACGTTTCGTACTGCCTATTATCACGTCTGGACCACCACCGATTTGGTCGGCTTAGAAATTTGTGCTGCCCTTAAGAACGCCTACGCCCTGAGTGTGGGGGTAGTGGCCGGCTTATTAGAGCGGACTGGGGGGCCTGATAGGGCCGGGGCTCACATGCACAACCTGGCTGCGGCGGTTTTTAGCCAGGCATGTATGGAGATGGCTAGCCTGTTACAGATGATGGGCGGCAGGCGGGCCTTGGCTTACGGCTTACCGGGCGCCGGTGATCTTTATGTAACCTGCCAGGGAGGACGTAATGTACGCCTGGGACAACTGTTGGGCCTGGGGCACAGCTTGAGCGAAGCCCAGGCGATGATGGCCGGGGAGACGTTAGAGGCGGTTGAGACGATACGAACGATGGGCGCAGCCCTGCCCAAGCTGACGGCCCGGGGCCTTTGCGCCCCGGAAGCGTTGCCCTTGATGCGGACCCTGGTTGATATTGTTGTTCACGGCCGGCCCGCCGACCTACCGTTGAATACATTCTTCAAGTTGGAGGAATCATGACAAAACTATTACAAGACCGAATTGCCCTGGTCACCGGTGGCGGCCAGGGCCTGGGCCAGGCCATTTGCCAGCGCCTGGCTGCCGAAGGAGCGCACGTGGTTGTGGCTGATCTGAATGAGGAAACTGCGATAGATACGGCGGCTGACATTGCCGCTGCCACCGACCGGCAAACGTTGGCCATAAAGGTTGACGTGACCGTCGAGTCGCAAGTGGCGGCTATGGTCGAACAAACTCTGGAACAGTTTGGTCGCCTGGACATCGTTGTGTCCAATGCCGGCATCCTCATTGCCGGTGAGATCAGCGAGTTTCCGGCCGACAAATGGCGGGCCGTGATGAACGTTAACTTGTTTGGCTATTTCCTGGTGGCCAAACACGCCGCCCGGCCCATGAAGGCCCAAAAGAGCGGGGTGATTATTCAAGTAAACTCGAAGTCGGGTAAAAAGGGCAGCTACAAAAACTCGGCTTATGCGGCCAGTAAGTTTGGCGGGGTCGGCCTGACGCAGAGTATCGCCCTGGATTTGGCCGAGTACGGGGTGCGGGTCAACGCGGTGTGCCCCGGCAATCTACTTGACTCGCCGCTCTGGGTGAACTCTCTCTACAGCCAGTATGCCAAGAAGTGGGGCATCAGCGAGGCGGAAGTGCGCCAGAGGTACGTCGACCAGGTGCCGATGAAGCGAGGCTGCACCTACGAGGATGTTTGCAACGTGGTCGTCTTTTTGGCCTCTGACCAGTCCGGTTATATGATCGGGCAGGCGATTAACGTGACCGGTGGGCAGGAGATGCGGTAAAAACGCCATCACAATTTCAAAATTGGAGAACAGATAGACAATCGAATTTCTCTTTCAACCTTCCACTCGATCAAGCCATTCATTGTTGCCCCCTTTTCCCCAAGTACTAAACTGTCAAATCAATTCTTGTGCCAGTGCGCCGGCTATCGGCCACCGTTAGCATTACCTTTGCACATTAACCTGATAACCACATAATTTCTGCGGATTCTGCGGATCAATGGCGAGGATTTGAATGAGACCACCCTCTGGTCCTAAGCTGTGCCATTGACCATCGCCAGCCTGGACCGTATTTGTAATCAAGAACAACAGAGATATAGAAATCGTGATGATGACAGTTCGTGTTGTTAGGAGGTGTAAAAGAATTACTTGTGCATTTTCCCCGTGATTTTACCGTAGAAATGCACAACTTATTTTTTTACAGATCCTTAGTCGGTGGTTTGGCATCAGTTTACCTTTCAGTTTTCCGGCCAAGCCATAGAGTCAATGTCTTCCCCCCAGGAAATTTGGCCTAAAATAATCAAGCAGCTAACGCTCGGCTTCAAGCGCCCGCAAGACACCCTTTCTTTAACAACTGCAACGTGATGTTGGTGCGATGATACCCCAATTAGGTGACATCATCAAGTCCAACCGCCGAGGTGGTTCGGCTGACAGTATCATCCCCTGGGGGGCGACTGGTAAGTGCGAATATTGGGGTCTATGTTTTACGGCGGACGCTTCGCGTGTGTATGCAGTTCGTAGACCTGCCCATATGACATTCCCAATACTCTTTATTTTGGAGGAAAAACATCCAGCCTTTGACAGGAATTACCTTGCAAATGACAAATTGAGCAGGTCCACACCTACAATCAATGGGGAATTGCTATTGGCCCGGCGGGCGGTAATCGACAGTCTTTTTGGCCGCTTCGTCAACCTCTTCGGAGGTCATCAGGACAGTCGTCCTAGCCTTGACCGCTCCACTGGCGTTGATCGCTAGAGAAAAGGCTGCGGCGGTCGCATTGTCTGGAAAATCCGCAATGCCAAGAACATCATCCTCGCCAAAGGCATAATATAGACGTTAAGATAAAGATTTTGAGTTTACATAACAGAAAGGTTGCCCTATAGAGGTTAAGATAAGCGCACGGTTTAGTCATTGAGGGTCACGAAACCAACTGAAAAAATACGCAGTTCAAAAGCTCCCTGAATTTGGACATTTGACCAAATACGATTAACCTTCTGCCCCAGCAACCGCAAATTCATTGAGGAGGTAGGAAACAATGCGTATTCGGATAAGTCTGCGAACAGGTGAACGGGAAGCTCTGCTCAACCGTTT
>DAOUMU010000007.1:0-2462 GCA_034409055.1 Anaerolineae bacterium | reverse complement strand
TAACGGTTTGGGCTGTGCTGATGACAACAGTCCGAATACTCAAGAGCCGGATGAAGCGAAAGTTTCACGTCCGGTTCGGAAGCAGCGGCGGGGTCAGCGATGGCCCCGCCGACTGTAACTTGGGCGGCGTTTTCCTATTGCGACTCATTCATATTGCTTGGCTACTATGGGTAGATAAATCTTCCCAGGTAAATTGTTCCAAGTGGCTGTTTTGACCACCCCGCCACAGTCTTTGGCTTCAGCCAGTACCATCACCAGACTGGACGCTGACAATCCAGAGAAAGTGAAGCGTACATCCCACTCCGAGATGTCGCACCAGAAGTGTTGTGGGTTGATACAAATCTGTGTCGAGCCATCCGTCTCACACGCATTATCAGTACCACAATTGTGTTTTTCGTTAAAGTTGACGTACTTGTTGTCTACCTCAACACCGCCGGCATCAAGAGCCAGGACTCGCACACGCACTTCGTTGACGTCCAACTCGTCACGAGGGGCGGTTACACGGAGTGATACGCTGATGGAAACTGGTAGACTACTTGTGACTACGTTGCTGATCTCAATGCTATGACGGTCCAAGTCAGGATGCGGTAGATAACAATATGGATTATGTGGAGTGTCGCCTTGACGAGTCTCAAAATGCAGATGATACCAACTGGTGGTGGAGGTAGGGGTTTTGGTGTTTCCAACCAAGCCAATCTTATCACTCTGAGTAACGATTGTATCTGTGTCTACCCCCCGTTCGCTGAGATGGCAGTAGTTTGTGCGATACTCCAATGTTTGTGTGTTAGGGTACTGTATCTGAATCATCTTTCCACAGTTTTTGTAATTGTCAGGAGAATAAGCCGATATACGTACCTGCCCACTGGTGGATGCACTCACAACTGTGCTGGTTGTGCCAGAAATGTCAATGCCTTTATGCCAGTCATATTCGTTACCGTTAAGACGCGGGCCAAAAGCATCACAGACCAAATGGGGCGAGGCTGGTGCTCCTGTAATGGGCCAGGTAAAGGTTGGAGAATTGTCTTTTGCCACGATAGGAAGAAAAGCTGTCGAGGATGGGGTAAAGGATAACACGGAAGTATAATCTGATATAGCACTAGCTTGACTCGCCTCCATTACTCTTGCTCTTTGAACAGACAAACCTAGTATGAGAAGGCATACCATTGCGATTGCACTACCAAATGCAAGAAATACCCGAATTCCCATTTCTCGTTTCCTCCCTGTGTACCGAAATGCTCCACCGCCTAACGAATTAGAGATTCATGTGGCGCGGCTCAAACAAAGAGAACCAGATAAAAATCGAGGGGGTGAAACAAGGTGTCGTGGCTGGACTGAGGCGGAGCCGCCACATAATCTTTGTTAACCCCATTATAACACAAAAAACGCCCTGAAATATTTCAATTTAAATTTCAAAAAAAATTCATTTTGAATTTTTCAAGCAACAAGTTGTGGTGTGCAAGCGTGGGATATATCAAATCCCATTGCCACAACCGAAAATTTGTGCTAAAATGTAATAAGCGGCGGAAATTTCGCCGCTTTTTGCTTTTAAACCAACAGGCGGCGGAAGCCGCCTTTTTGATTCAAACTGCGGAGCCCAGCATGTACGCCAGCGGCACATCCTATCCTCCCACCGCCCTGAGCGAATACGATCCACCCATCCCTCTGCCCATGCGCAGCGTCCCGGAAAAATACAGCGTGATTTTCGACCGGGGGGGGACAGCAGCGTGGCCGGGCACGGTTTCCCGGTGACCATCTGGGAATTTCAGGTACTCACCCAGGCGGAGTTGGATCAATTGCTGGCGACTTTCAGAGCGCTTTCTGGAATATCGATACTTCGGAAACAAAATATGGTTCCTTTTCGACAAACTTCCAGCCCCGGTTACGAAGCAAAGATTCGGGCGTACCCGATCCTTCGCCAGTGCCGACGTAGATACACTTATACCCAAGTTGACTGGCCTTTTCCTCAATGGCGGCAATAAGTTGCTCACCGACTCCGCGCCGCCGAAAGGCCGGGGCTACGAGTAAGGCTGCGAGCCACGGCGTCAAGTGCTTGTGTGTTGAAACGGATTCAGCCTTTAAAGCGGCTGTCCCGCAAACTTCGCCTTCATAAATCGCAACCAGGGCAACTGGTAGCTCATCGCGGTTGCACGAGTCCCGCAAATCCTCTTGCGCGTTACCAGGACCGGCCGGGCCGTAATACGGCTCCCACTCCCGCTCAAACCACTCCTTCAGAATCGGAATTGCCTCCGGGTGGTCGGCCAGTAATTCAATTTTCAGGGACGTTGCTGAATCTGCCATTTTCGTTCCTGCGCTCTAACGTCGGAGTTCACCCGCAGGGGCGTATGTAACAGTTGGGGGACAGCCACCTAAAGCGCGAGGCTGAAGCCGTCGCGCTAAAAGAGCAAAGCCCTGACGGGCTAAAATGCTCAAAAAACCGGCTGTTTTAGGGCGCTTTAGCGTCC
>DAOUMU010000006.1:0-3513 GCA_034409055.1 Anaerolineae bacterium | reverse complement strand
AGGGGCACATTTTCCGGGCGAAGTCCCGGACAATGCGTAGCTTGTCTTACCAAATTTTTGTCTCGCCCCGGCCACCCGACCTTCGCTCAAATTCGATGGGGTGTTGCCTGTCAAGTTGGTTGAAAATCGAGGTGGTTTCACTGGTAGAATTGGTGTATAATCAAGCAGGTGTTTGTATTCCAACCTTGAATTTAGGCCAAGTTGCCGTCGGGCAGCCAGTGAAGCTGAGCGTTGGGCGGCATCTATTACGAGTAGTGGGGCAAAATGATAGGACATTATGTTTTTTCAATGAGAGTTGGCCTGGTGTTCATTGTCGCTGTTATCCTATGTTCTTGTGTTATCAAAACGCCACAAAATAGTGCCAGGCAAATTGACGCCTATCTAACCAATTTGGAAAAAAGTAACGAATTCAGTGGGGCTGTTCTGGTAGCAAGAGATGGTAAGGTTCTCATCAGTAAAGGATATGGCCTGGCCGATAGCGAAAACCAGATACCCATCACACCGCAAACGCGATTTCGTATTCATTGGGTAACGATGCCGTTTACGGCCATGGCGGTAATGCAGTTACATGCAGAGGGCAAGTTGGATGTACGAGACTCAATCTGTCAATACATACCTGAATGTCCGGATTACTGGCAGGGAATCACGCTTCATCATCTACTGACACATACTTCTGGGGTATCGGATTGGATTCAACCTTGGGCAAGCGGAGCCGATAAACCGACAACCGGGTTGGATAGAGTTGAACTAATAAAACAAAAAGCTCCCTACTTTCAACCGGGAGAACAACTCCGATACTGTGGGAATGGATATATCATCCTGGGGGCCATCATCGAAAGCGTAAGCGGGCAATCATATGATGAATATTTAAAGGTGCATATTTTTGAACCGTTAGGGATGGAGAATTCAGGCTACGAGGGGAATAGCCTGGCTGTTGGACATAAACCAACAGGCATCGAAGCACCAAGCCCTGATCTGCTATTTCGGTATTCAGCCGGTGGCCTTTACTCCTCAGTGGAAGATTTGTATTTGTGGGATCAAGCGCTTTATGGGGAACAATTATTAACGCAAGAATATCTTGATTTGATGTTCACGGGTTATGCTAAAACACCCAGCATGGACTTCAAAGGTGCAGACTATGGATACGGTTGGTTTATAGGCAAAACCCTTGACCAGCGAGTGATATTCCAAGGTGGTGCGATGAGTGGCTATACTTCTGGGATTTTGCGATTTCCTGATGAACATGTAACCATTATAGTATTGCGTAACTATGAGATACAGATATATGATCGTTTGGAGATCGAACTGGCGAAGATGGTTTTCGGTGATGAAATTGAAAAATAATTTTGGCTTTGCCTTTATTTTATGTTTTACGCTATGTTTTACGTGGTTTGACTAATTACAACTGTAGTACAAACGCCATCCCAGTTGATACTAAACAGGTTTCTCGTTAAGGTCAAATAGTGAAGCAAAACGAAAAGTTCATGACTTCCGACAATTTTCTACCACCCCGCTCACGCGGTCCATTCCATAAGGGTTTAATCTTGGTCGTTGAAGATGACCCGGATATTTCTAAGATGCTAAGAATATATCTGGAATCGCAAAGGTATGAAGTTTTGTTAGCCAAAAAAGGGGCTGAGGGTGTGCAAATCTGTGTTCAAAGTAGACCAGATGTGGTTATCTTGGATACAAGTCTGCCCCATTGGAGTGCGGGTGGGGTGTATCGAAAGCTCAGGGCCAAACTAGGAATGAAAAGCATTCCCGTCCTCTTTCTATCCGAAGACGATAAAATTTCTAAAGAGTTAGAGATGCTTGAACTGAGAGAAGAGGATGAAATTATAAGCAAGCCGTTTGATATTGAACAGGTTAAAAGCTATCTTGAACGAGTAATACCCCAAGCTTGGCCTGGGTCTAGCTTAGTACTATGGCAATCGGATGAGGAGGATAAATAGTGAGGTATAGAAGGCTTCGTGGAAAAGGCTGGCTAATAAACCGCTTGCACACGAATTGGAAAGCTGTGCGGTTATTGAAGGTTCTAAGCCAGACAAGTAGATTTTATTAGAACGTGTCCTCCCTCACCTTTCCATCGTGTGAAGCGGGGGCGTTAGCCCGCAACGGACGTAGCAAGTGCCGCCTGCCCTGTGGGTTCGTCGCCTGCTCTGTGGGTTCGTCGTCCGTCGTTCGTCGTTGGTCGTTCGTCGTTCGTCGTTGGTCGCCTGCCTTGTGGGTTCGTCATTCGCCATTCGCCATTCGCTCATTCGCCATTCCCCCATTGTTAATTGCCTCAGAGGCTGCCTTCAAATCCCGCAGCAACCGCTCAAAAGCCTCTTGATAGGCATCGTGATCCTCTTTCCAGGTGGAGAAGTCAGGGACGAAGTACTGCCGTATTTCCTCGGCCAGGTCCTGGCCGGTTTCGTGGTCGTGACAGTACCAATTTTCGAGGGTGGGCCAATCCACCAGGCGGATGGGGAACAGTTTGCGCTCGTTGTGCACCAGTTCTTGTTTGCGGGCCTCCCGGATTTCATCGATCACCCATTTGCTATACAGGCTGTGCTCGGACAGGATCAGCAGCAGTTTGTCGTGCAGGCGGATGGCCTGGTCAAGCTGCGTTTTGAGCTTGCGGCCCCCTTTAATATCCTCGGGGGCGTACCAGCAGCGGACGTTGTTTTGCTGTAGATCGGCGTGGAGGCGTTGGGCAAAGGTTTCATCTTTGCTGGAGTAGCTGATAAAGCAAGAGTAATACAGGGAATGTTTAGAAGAGGCGTTTAGAGCAATTTGCCTCCAAAAAGTCGTTGCCGCTTTTTGCCGATGATTCTCGGTAAAATACCGAGAAAACGCCCTAAAAACCGACAATGACTTTTTCGACGTATATAGGGCCTCTAAACATTACCTGTAATACTGGATGGGCTGGGCGGTGAGGGAGGCAATGTAGGTGATACAAGATGATTGCAATGGTCAGGGACGATTTTACCTGCTGGCGGTGTGGCGAAACCGCGTTCTGGAAACTGACCACCCACCACATTGTGCCTATCAATGAGGGTGGCCAGGACGTAGCTGAAAATCTGATAACGCTCTGTGAGGACTGCCATGCCCAGGTGCACGGCATTAAGGGCGGGGTCAGGTTGTTGCAGCAGGCCCTGGCCGATACGCCAGCATTTCAGCATTTGAGGGTAATGGCTGCATAATTTGTGTTCATTACACGGGGGGGGCAATATAGAAAATTGAGAATGGTTCGATGCGACAGGCGGCGCTTGCTACGTCCGTTGCGGGCTAACCGGGAACTACCGCACGCGGGTTCCGCAGTGACACCACCCGCAACACAAAACACTGCAAAAGCGAAAACAACCTCAAAAAGACACTCGATTAGCGTGTCGGCTTCAGCGACTGGGTGCGACCCGTTCGCCCGAAACCGACCTTTCGAGGTCGGGGGATGGGCGGCAAAGGGCAACTGACCATTGTTCTTTGACAACAAAGTCCTGCGTACTTTGCAGGCTGTAGATTGATGTTGGTGAG
>DAOUMU010000005.1:0-5413 GCA_034409055.1 Anaerolineae bacterium | reverse complement strand
GACAACCTAAACATTGGACGAATGGCAAAATGTCTGACATTGGAAACCTCGTTGCATATCAATTTGATTTCTCATAATATGCAACATTTTCCTTCTTTTGTCAGGTTATTTTGGCGAAGGTATTGCTTATAATATATTTATCATATCCTAAAAGTGATGGGGGACAGACTCAGATTCTGTCCCCTATTTTTTTAATAATACAACCCACATCTTTCATCGTAGCCGTCTGACTACCAGGAGACTGAGCATGGACCGCAAATTAATCATTATCCTCTTGACTCCTTTGCTGACGCTGACCATCGGCTGGATCCTGCTGGCCGAACCGCCCGGCCCCCCCAGTTGGGCCGCGCCGCCGGAGCGCCCTATGCAATCCCTACCCGACCTAGCCGTAACCAAATATATCGAATCCGGCACCGTCGCCCCCGGCCATTATGTTAAATATGTCGTATTCTTTCAGAACATAAGCCTATATGTAGCCAACGACATACGCATCATTGATACCCTGCCTGTTTCGAGTACCTACGTCAGCAGCACCGGCCCTGGTCTGACCCTGGTGCAGACAGGTCCAGACCAGGTGGTCTGGGTAAGGGACCGCCTGTCGGACTATGAACAGGGCTGGGCCTCCATCACCGTACGCTTCGAGGATGACGCCCCGGTAGGCGCAACGGTGTCGAACATCGTGCGCATTTTGACGTTCGACTCGGAAAGCAATTTCGACAATAACGAATATATCCTGCGGAGCGAGATACGCCCCCCCGGGCCGGACCTGAGCATCAGAAAGGAGCTGCAGTCGGGTATTGTTGACGGAGGCAACCAGATCAGCTACCACATCCACTACGATTACATCGGGGCCGATGCGGCCCATAACGTGCGCATCACCGACACCCTGCCTACCCTGGCCACCTACGTGTCCGACGTCAATTACGCCGGCTTCACCACGGTCCAGGCCGGCGATACCGTGGTCTGGGAGAAATCCTCGGTGGCAGCCGACAGTTCGGGCGACCTGTACCTCAACGTGCTCATCGACGGCGACTTCGACCCTGGCCAGGATTGGCTGGAAAACGTGGTCGAAATCTCGACCAGTGACGCCGAAACCAACTACGACAACAACGTGCACCGGTTCACCATCAAGCCGGAAGCAGATAAGTTCTACGGCGCGGCGGTCACTTCGGTAGACGACCGCACCATGCGCCTGTTGAACGATGGCGGCTTCGACTGGCTGATTTACTACCTGGACTGGTCAGAGGCCGAGCCGAGCAAGGGGAAGTATAACTGGCGTTACCTGGATGATGCCATCTGGCAGGCCTGGCGGTACCACCTCAAGCTGGCGGTACGCATAGATCGGGCCCCGGCCTGGGCCAGGTCCCCCGGCAGTAGCGAGACCGCGCCCCCGACCAACCCGAACGACCTCAGAGACTTTGTGGACGCTATCGCCGACCGGACGAACATCCCGCCCATTGACGCCTACATCACCTGGAACGAGCCGAACTTGGCCGACGAGTGGGGGGGGAACGCGCCCGATGTCGCCGCTTACACGGACTTGTTGTGTGCTGCCTACCAGGGAGTCAACGGCAGGGGACTGGTCGTCTCGGCCGGGCTGGCTCCCACTAACGACGACCCACCCAACGCCGTTGACGACCTCATTTACCTCCAGCAGATGTACAATGCCGGAGCCGGGGCTTGCTTCGACCGGCTAGGAGCCAACCCGCTGGGCTTTGCCTATTCACCCGACGACACCTCCGACCCCAACGGCTACTATTTCCGGCGGGCCGAGGTATGGCGTCAAATTATGGTCAATAACGGCGACGGGGCCAAGCAGATGTTCGCCACAGAGATGGGCTGGCTGCGCGACACAACTACCGACCTGGGCAGCGACTACAACTGGATGAAGGTGTCCGACATCGACCAGGCTCACTACCTGGTCCGAGCCTACAATATAGCTCGTTGTGAGTGGCCCTGGATGAGCGCTATGACCACGTGGAACATGGACTTTGCCGGCTTCCCTGCTAATTACCCGGACACGAGTCATCCCTACTGGTTTGGCCTCACCGACCAGAACCGCGACCCGCTGCGGGCCTATCTGATGCTCAAGAACGCGGCCACCGGCGGCCCGGCCGACCTGTGGTTGGAGAAGGAACTGATCAGCCCGGTCATGCCCAGCGGCGACCTGGTCTATCGCATCCACTACACCAACATCGGCGGGCGGTCGGCCGCAAACGTCGTCATGACCGACACCTTGCCGGTCAGCACGACCTACGTGACCGATACCGGAGGCGGTACGCCGGTCGGCGACAACCAGGTAGTCTGGAACATCGGCCCGGTGGACACCTGTACCCGCGAGACCATCACCCTGACCCTCAGCCTGGCCAGCGATGGCGTGCCGGAGAATGTTTTGACCGACACGCTGCAGGCCAGCACGGTGGCCGGGGAACCGTATACCGATGATAATACGGCCACGGTGACCACGCCCCTGTCCAACCTGAGCATCAGCAAGTCTGTCGTCCCCAACTCGGCTATCCCTGGAGCCTTTATCACTTACACGCTGGTTTTCAGCAATGCGGGTCAAGACACCGCCAGGGACGTACTCATCACCGACATCGTGCCGGTCAGCGTGACGGTGCAGAACGTGGTCAGCAGCGGGGTGGTCATCACCGATACCGGAGCCAGCCCGCCCTACGTGTGGCAGGTGCAGGACCTGGCCCCGACTGAGGGCGGGATCATCATGATCACCGGCATGCTCAGCCCGACCCTGCCCCTCGCCCAGGTGTTCACCAACACGGCTACCATCACCGGCTCGACGGTGGATCTCTACACCCTCAACAACACCACCCAGGTGAGAACGATAGTTGGCGGCGGAGACATTTACCTGCCTGTTACCATAAAAGAGTAGACCTCCAGTCCTGCCCTGGTGGTAGAGCGGATCACCGCCACCGCTAACCAGGTACAGGTCGTCATCAGGAACGCCGGCCCGGCAGCGGTCAACGAAGTTTAGCCTGAAACTCTTTTTTGAACTTCCGGACTTTGGGATCAATGACCATTCGGCAGTATGGCTGATTGGGATTCAGGCGATAATAGTTCTGATGATACGCTTCTGCTTCATAAAAATTACTAAAGGGCGTGATCTCGGTGACGATGGGATCAGGCCACAAGCCTGAAGCGTCTGTTTCTTTCTTGGATTTTTCCGCGCTGGCCTTCTGGGTTTCAGTGTGATAAAAAATCACTGACCGGTATTGGGGACCCACATCGGCCCCTTGCCGGTTCAAGGTCGTTGGGTCGTGCGTGCGCCAGAACACGTACAGCAAATCCTCAAAGGAAATAACCTCGGGCTCAAAAGTAATCTGCACCACTTCGGCGTGACCGGTGTTGCCACGACACACTTGTTGATAGGTGGGATTCTCTACAGTACCCCCGGCATAGCCGGATACTACCCTATGCACGCCTTTCAAATCCTGAAAAACGGCTTCAACACACCAGAAACATCCGGCCCCAAGCGTTGCTGTTTCGAATTTATTTGACATTATTCTCCTCATTAAAATCTGTTAGAGTCATTTGATGCTGAAAAAGCAATCTGGACGTATGGATTGCATAGAACCCTTAAGCTTCGGTACTTTGATACGGAATTGTAACGAGAATAACATAATTGTAAAAATTTACTTGCCTTTGTCAAATTAAAATTGGACAAAATATTGATATTAGATGAGGCATTACGTTTCACGTCACCTGCCCTGTGGATTTACGTCACTTGCCCTGTGAGTTCACGCCTTGGCTGGCGACGTCAAGCGGAAATTACTTTCTACCCTGCTGGCAAGCTAAATTCTGGTTTGATGAAATAACAGGTTGCACTTTGACGAATCCGACTCACGCCTGTACCATGAATCAACAATTGACTGACGGGGAATGACATTCTACGCCTGGTACGGGTGGGGTAGCTGCTGGTAATCGATTCCTATGTAACGAACCTGGGTTTTAGTCTCCTTTTGCCCCCAATCGGCTTGATATAGTCCATTGATAAACTGTGCAGTTCAATAGCGATGGTGTCCCTTTTTGATCAATCAAAAGGAGAAGTGATGACTCAAATTAACAATTCAGCCGGTGAGCCTATCCACCACCCACAAAAAAAACCAACGGTGGCCATAGTTTGGGGTACGATTTTGTGTATTATGGCCACTTTAGCCGCCTGTGCCCCCACCCCAACAGCAGCGCCAACTCTAACCCCGACGGTTGATAGACCCCTGATCGCAAACGATCAAAACGTTAAGATTTTAAACGCTATCCAGGCCGCATTTAGCCAAATTGAGTATGGTTTTGCTCCTCTGCTATTGGCAGATAGAACCCGGCTGCGAATTGAAACCGGGCCTGAGGGCGACGAACTGGTCAAACTGGCCTATCCGCGGCAACCGGCCAACCCGGCCGACTGGCCCAGTATGGATAGTTTTGTTTTTGCTTACGCTGTGCGGCGGGCCTTACTCGACTCGGCAGGGGTGCGACGAGTGGCTTTGGGCAGATTCGAGGTGGTCGCCCCTTTAGACACCCTGCAAGACCGGGTCAGTCATGTGGCCGTTTGGGGTAGATTTGCTGATGGTAGTGAGGCGATTATTGACTTAACCCCGCTGGCCACCAACTTTGCGGCGCGACATACGGCCAGTGAATTCATCACCAAGGCCGATAAAATCGACAATCAGTTTGCGGCCTGGCGTGAAGGTGTGTTCCTGAATGTTTTGCAGCCGCTGAAAGTAGTTACGCAGGACAACAATGTTTATTATTTGCTGGCTAAGGTGCTGGTGTTTCCTGATCGTTATGAATTCGTTATGTGTGCTCATTTAGTGCAAACTGCTACCCCTATCAGGCCCCTGCAACTGACCCGGGGCACAGTGGCCAAAGTGGAGGTGAAGCGGGCTGATTTTGAGGCTGTGCACGAACTGATGGTTGCCACCGGACCAACCGTGTTCAATCAAAAACCGGGCCTATTAAGTCGAACGGGCAATACCGACCCGGCCTTAGTGGCCGTCCTGAATGATCATTTACATTTATTATGGCATATGGTCACCAAACTGGAGCATAAGCGACCTAAACCTGATGTCCCCACCCTGACTCCAACTTCTACGGCTACCCCGACTGCTACCCCTACGCCGACACCCACGCCGACGCCAGCCGCTTTACCTTTGTTAACATCATGAAGCTGACCATAGAATAGGGGTATAAAAATGAGTACAGTCTTGTTCTAGCAGTTTGTCGGAGAAGTACTTTCCATCTGAAGGCAAATGATATAAACTGAACCCATCTAATTTTCACAAGTGCCGCATGCTGTGGAACAGCCTTGAGTGGAGGTAACAAAGATGGCCAGAAAATTCAAAACTGTTGATTATGAAGAAGCATTGGAGATGACCGTCAGGATAGGCGATGTGCTGCCCCC
>DAOUMU010000004.1:0-37955 GCA_034409055.1 Anaerolineae bacterium | reverse complement strand
TTCCGTGGAATCGCTCAGAGGGGATCGACAGATCCCCGACATATCGTGGCATAGCCATTTTCTGCCACAAGATGTAGGCCCGGATTTGTCAATCCGGGCCGAGCGCCACGGAAAATCCCAAAGAGCCCAAAATATAATCGATTCTAAGCATAGGAGGAAACATGATTAAAATCAAATCATCCAAAATTACGCCTGAGCACATCTATCTGTCCCGGCGGAAGTTCATGGTTGGCATCGGCGCTCTGGCCGCCAGCGCTGTCGTGCTCAGTGCCTGCGGTGGTCAAGGCTCATCGGCCACCCCGGCCAAGGTAGAAGAAGAGGGCGAATCATTACAGGCCAACGCCAATACAGACGAGTTGGGTGATCCGCTCACCTCTTACCAGGCTGTGACCAATTTCAACAATTACTACGAGTTCTCGCTCAATAAAGAAGTAGTGGCCTCGCTCGTGGGAAATTTCAAAACATCGCCCTGGACGGTCGAGGTGAGGGGGCTGGTCAACAACCCCAAAACTTATGACATCGACGATTTGCGACAAAAGTTCACCCAGCAAGAGCGAATCTACCGCTTGCGCTGCGTTGAGGGCTGGTCGATGGTCATCCCCTGGCTGGGCTTTTCCCTGGCCGAATTGCTGAAAGAGGTTGAACCGACCTCA
The DNA here is from genome assembly GCA_034409055.1 of Anaerolineae bacterium. Lineage (GTDB taxonomy): Bacteria > Chloroflexota > Anaerolineae > 4572-78 > J111 > DAOUMU01. The sequence continues at coordinate 37,302 of DAOUMU010000004.1, read as the reverse complement.
AAGGCCAAGTATGTACGCTTTGAGACACTCTACGATCCGCAACAGATGCCGGGTCAGAACAGCAAATGGTATAACTGGCCCTACGTAGAGGGCTTACGCCTGGATGAGGCTATGAACGATCTGGCCATCCTATCGACCGGTCTCTACGGCAAGCAGTTGGTACCGCAAAACGGGGCCCCTATCCGGCTGGTTGTGCCCTGGAAATATGGCTTCAAGAGTATCAAGTCGATTGTCAAAATTGACCTGGTGGAAGAAATGCCGACTTCTTTGTGGATGGCTGCCGCTCCCCACGAATACGGTTTCTTCGCCAACGTCAACCCGGACGTACCCCACCCCCGGTGGTCGCAAGCCAGTGAGCGCCGGATCGGTGAATCGGGTCGGCGCAAGACACTCCCTTTCAACGGGTACGCCGAAGAAGTGGCCCATCTTTACGAAGGAATGGATCTGAAGGTGTACTACTAATGAAATCTCTTAAATCACGTTGGCTCCAGATACTGACCCACATCGGGGCGCTCTTACCCCTGGCGCTGCTCATTTGGGATTATTGGCAAAACCAACTGACGTTCAACCCTATCCAGGAAATGACCTTCCGCACCGGCAAAACCGCCCTGGTCCTGCTGGTGCTGTCCCTGGCTTGCACGCCCATCAACACCCTGTTTGGTTTCAGACAGGTGTTGCCGCTTCGTAAATTGCTGGGGCTTTATGCCTTTATGTATGCCGGCCTGCATTTCTTGATTTTTGTCTGGCTGGACTATGGTCTTGATCTGGAATTACTTCAGGAGGCTATTTTTGAGAAACGCTACGCCCTGGTCGGATTTGCTGCTTTCCTTATCCTATTACCGCTGGCGGTAACATCGACACGGGGCTGGATGAAGCGATTGGGCAAAAACTGGAAACGGCTGCACCGGCTTGTCTACCTGGCCGGCCTGCTGGTGGTGGTCCATTTCGTCTGGTTGGTCAAATCAGACATCCGTGAACCCTTGATATATGGGGCTATTGTGGGCTTGTTACTGATCGTTCGCCTGCCCCTCATTCGCAAAGCCATCACCAAGGTTCGGAGCAAATTTAAGCATCAAGGCAAAACAAAAAGTAAAATCCTCTCAAGTCAAGCTATGTAGGGCAAGTTGCTAACTTGCCCGCAGCTATAGTTGAGAAATCTCACTTTCGAGGGTTTTCAGTAAATCAAGCAAACTCAGTGGGTGACCGGGAATCACAGCTTCTTCGTTACCCATATGGATATGGTAAGGAAAGTTTTCTAAATCGGGGTGGTCAGGAGTACTGTCCCAACGTCGACGCAGCACTTTCCTGTCGCCAGTCATCCACTGATACCGGTAATCAACCGTCACTATCTGTCCTCCCTGGAGCACAAAGTATTCTGCTGCTTCCAGGAAATCACTGTTTGTCAACGTAACCCGAATGCGAATATATCCATCATCAGTATTAGCCCAGGAACGCACAACACGGTACTCAGTAACAACTGGACTGCTCAATAGGGCTAGCTCAACTTCGGTCAAATAGGCGGAGATGTCACTCATCAGTATCGTCGTCCCGCAAGATCTTCAGGCGAGTGACAATGCGATGCCGCATCTTATAGAAAGCGTTCCATTCCATAAAATCAGCGCTATCAGCCATTTGACCAGCCTGGAAATGCTGCCAAAACTCATCCGAGGTCAGTCCATACTGCTCCTCAAACTGAGTTAGCACCTTATTTACCCGCTGTAAATCTGCTTCATCGCGGGTAATCTGACGGTCAATAATTTTGTCTAAGGCGCTATTCAAAAAAGTATTGTGAAACCCTGCGGTATAAAGTTGTTTTAGACGCTCAAGATTGCGCAACGGGGCTGATATAGCCATAATTTTTTGCTCCGGTTATAAAAATGAGCGAACCTACAGCTATTTTTAATTAGACATTATACCGATTAAATTTATGTCAATCCAAAATAGCAGGATTCGTTGAATGTTAGGGTCAAATTCTTTAATTCTGCAAATCCTACTCTAAATGATAGGCTTAAAAACGCTCTCAAATCAAATCGATATAATGTCTATTATAGCTTAGCAAGGCGGACTAGCAATTTGTTCAATTAGAGATGTCCATATTTATCTAGAGCGTCGAGGAGCGGCATACCGGCCCGGATATCCGCTCGTGCCCCGGATTCGGTGCTGGCCCAGGCGGTGACCTGGGCGGCTACGTCGGACACCAGGGCAGCCGGAACGATAATGACGCCGTCATCATCGGCCACGACGATATCCCCCGGCTGGACGGTGACCCAATCGACCAGAGCGCCACGGACCTGAACCGGAACCTGACGGTCAACCACTCGCCAGCGGCTGATGGCCTGGGCTGGGGTGCAGTAGCGCACCATCATCGGCAAACCGAGCTGGCGCAGATAGGCCACATCTCGAACGCCCCCGTCAACGACTACCCCCACACACCCCCGGGCCTGCATGGCCGTGGCCAGCAAGTCGCCAAAGCAGCACACGCCTCGAATGTCATGGCCAGCCCAAACCGGTACCACGCCGGGCGACATCTGGTCAATCGCGGCCAATTTAGCCCGATCCCCCCCTTCTGACCAGCGTTGAGACTGACCGGCAATCGTGTAAGCCGGGCCAATAAATCGTGTCCCCGGCCCGGCCAGGGCAAACAGGCTATTATCAAGCACCGGCGGCAGTTGCCCCATCGCATCAAACACATCAGCAATCACCGCCGTCCCCGCCTCAAGTAACGACTGTAACTTTGCCTCCATACTGACTGACCACCCATCCAACTAACTAACTAGTTTCTGTTGCAAAACGTAGCCAGGGCATCCCTATGCCCGCCGTAGACGCATGGGGATGCGTCTACTACAAGGTTTTGCAACAAGAACTAACTGCCCGGCCCAATAAAGCCACCACTTCCGGCCTGGGCCAGAATTTCGCCCTCGCGGAAAATCAAGCGGCCCCGGTATACCGTAGCCACCACCTGCCCTTGCAGCGATATGCCCTCATAGAGTTTATCGATATCGCGAGCCTGGCTCCACATCTGTTCACGGCGCATAACCGTGGCCGGTCTGGGGTCGTAAATACAGAAGTCGGCGTCCGCCCCTGGGGCGATGGTGCCTTTGCGAGGCGCCAGACCAAACAAGCGGGCCGGTTCAGTACTTATCAATTGCACCACTCGTTCCAACGACAGACGCCCCTGCAACGCAGCCGTCATCATGATCGGTACCCGGGTTTGCACCCCCGGTAACCCCGACGGGGCCAGCCACACCCCCTGCCAGCCGCGTTCTTTTTCGGCCACCAGGTAGGGACCGTGATCTGTGGTCACCACGTTGATAGTGCCATCGGCCAAGCCCTGCCACAGGGCCTGCTGATCTTCGGCGCTGCGCAGGGGCGGGTTGACTTTGGCATAGGGTCCCAGGCGCAGGTAGTCGTTCTCGTCGAAAAACAGATAATGCGGGCAAGTTTCCGCCGTCACGTTCACCCCATCACGTTGGAAGCGGCGGATCAGTTGCAAGGCGTGAGCGCTGCTAACGTGAGCTACGTGCACCAGCGTGCCCACGTCTTCGGCCATGGTCAACAGCCGGGCCACACCCACGGCCTCGACCACCGGTGGGCGCGAGTCCATATGAGCCTGCAGATCGGTGCGTCCCTCGGCTTGCATCCGGGCCAGACCCGCTTCCAGCATCGAATCACTTTCACAATGAACCACCAGTCGCCGCCCGGTTTCTTTAACCAGGAGCAGGGTCTCGTACAACTGGTCATCCTCGGTCAGACAGATGCCGATAAACTCGTCTTCGCGACCCAGGGGGGCGCGGTGCATAAAAATCTTGAAAGCGATGGCCCCCTCGGCGGCCATGCCCAGTACGTCATCCCGGTCGAGTGTACCCGGTGCCCCAAACAGGGCCACGTCGATAATGGCCAACTCCTCGATCAACCGCCGCCGGTTACGGAAGATTTCCGGCGTGGCACAGCCCGGCTTGGAAATGGGCATCTCAAAGACAGTGGTCACGCCACCGGCCGCAGCGGCCCGGGTCTCCGTATAAAAATCACCCCGTTCGGGATAGGCCGGCGTGCGGGCGTGGAAATGGATGTCAATGGCTCCCGGCAGCACCAGCATGCCAGAGGCATCGATCGTTTCAGTCGCCGCCAGAAGGGTACCCGGCGCAGTCAGGCTAATGATTCGCCCGTCAGCAGTGCCTATATCGGCCATGAAACGTCCGTAGGCGGTGATAACCTGTCCCCCAGTAATCGCTAAGTCCATAATGAACACCCCGGGATAATAATTGATAATTATGAATTCTGAATTGTGAATTGTGAACTATTCTTCGTGGCCGTCACCAACACAAAGGGCAAATGCACCACTTGCCCCCAAGCTCCGCTTCGGTGAGCCGCTTCAGATTCGACCGTTTCTAAAATCTGCTGTTCCTCCCTGGTCAAGGGTAGACCGCGCAGCAGGTCGAAGCGAAGGGGCGAGGGGGGGACCAGTTCGGACAGCAAATCTACCCTGACCGCAAATCCCTGCGCAGTTAAAACTCCGGGTAATTTACGCCCAACCAACGGGTCTGCTCCGACCCGGGATAGGGCAGCCAGCCACAAATCGCGGGTAGCAAGCTCGGGGGGATGCTCGATAAGCCCTCCATAATCTGGTTCCAGGGCCACCAATACCCCACCCGCTAGCAATACCCGCCAGATTTCCCGAACTGCCTCGGCCAGGGAAACCCACATCAGGACCACCTGGCAGAAGACCAGATCAAAAGCGGCATCTTCAAAGGGCAACTTCGCAGCAGTCCCGCACACGCGCCCGGCGCCGGCAAACGAATCTGGATCGTGGCTCAAGGCGGTTTGCTTTGAATCTACCGCCACCACTGCCCCGCCACTGCGCCGGACCAGTTCCCCGGTCACCGTCCCATAGCCTGCCCCCAAATCCAGCACCCGCCTCCGCCGGGCAACGGCCACCCGCCGCAACAACCGCGCCCGGCCCGGAGCCAACCAGGCCGCTTGTTGGCTTAATAAACCGGCAGAAGGAAGATCCACTGTCATCGTGTTCGTATTAACCTACCGCCCCCCACCCGCACAAGCACATGCACAAGCACATCCCGCACAGGCACAGGCGCAACCACCGCCCCCACCCCCGGAACCGCCACTGCTGGAGGCGAGCGCCTCGAGAATGTCGCCGGTTACCCGATCGAATCCGCTCAGATCAACGGTTTTACCGCCTGCACTTTCCACACTCAACGATTCCGGCATAATGGCCGAGGCCATGTTGCCCATTGTGTTCTCGGCCCACCCGGCAAAACCGGCCGCTACGTCGCCAAAACTGGGGCCTGCCTGAGCAGAAGCAGGTCTGCTCAGCGGAGATGCCCCCCCACTTCTGGGCAGGGTGACCGGACGGGTCCATACCGGCCGATACTGATAGTCACCTGACTCAAATACGGGTCGATAATCGTCATCACCGGACATCAAAATCCATTCCAGATTGCGATCCACCACCTTTTCCCGTTCGGGAATTTCGCCGATTGCGGTAGCTTCGGTCAGGGCGCGTTCGACAATACGGCGGTAATAAGCCTGCGTATCGGACAGATCAAAGCCCTGCACCCGGCTGGCCACGTGCTGGAGAAACCCTTTCATCTGCGCACTCAAATCAATCTCGTGAAGAGGCCGTTTTGATTTCGCCTCCAAAGTCTCCAAAAAGCCGTGTTCATATTTATGTAACACAATCCCTTGCTTTTGAGCCACCTTGCGGCGATAGGCATCACGATGGCGCCGATGGCGTCCATGATCTTGGGCCCGAAATTCCTCGACGACCTCCACCACCAACGGTGTGTCTTGCACCTGGCGGAGCACGCCCTTTTTGAGTAAGCCGAAGATGATCAGGGTCAGGACCTTGTTGACCGGTAATTCCAGGAGGGCGGCCGCTTCGGGCGCGGTCAGCCCCCGCTTGATGCCACCCCCTTCTACCTGGGCAACGGCCGGCAGGTAGCGTCGTTTTCGTCGTCGTAAGCGGCCCTCATTCAAAAGCAGTAGGGCAATCAAAAAGGGAAAACTCAACAAATGGGCGGCCGGGTTGACAAAATAGAGATAGATCTGTCCCGCCAGAAGCACGACCCAGACCGAATAACCTGTCCCTCCTGAAAAGCGGAAAAACAGGAAAGAAAACAAAATAATCGAGATCAAACCGGCTATTATCCGGGCGTTGGGACTATTCTCAAACCAGCGCACCGCCAACTGAAATACATTCATGGACACCACCCGCTCCATACCACGTGTGGGGAACGAGACTCCCACCAGGTGGGGCCCGGTCAGGCGTGTATTGGGGAACTCCCAGGCGGCCACGGGCCGCTCCTGGAGAATACCCTTATTGGTGAACGGCTCCTGCTGGTACAACAGTTCGTCGGGCTTAACCTCCGGCAGCATGTAAATGGCAATTTGCAAACGGGTAGTCCCCGTGACAAACTCGTCCCCAAACCAGGTCGGCGTGATTTGCAGCGAGGCGTAATCCCGACGGGTTACATCCTGAAAGACCATATCCGGCATGGTGAACTCAAAATGGAGCGTGCCCCGTTCTGAAGCCGGGATAGATTGGGGGCCAAGATGGATTTCCACTCCCGGTTTCACGAATTCTGACGATTGAATAGCAAACCCGCCGGTTATCTCCACCCCGTTCACCGCTGCCACCATATTGCCAATGTCGTAATCCTCGTGGGGCATGCCAATGTCCACAATATCAATCGGGTGGGCGAAAGCTCCGTTACTAAAAGTGATGTCATACATAATCCGGGCCGAGGCATCCGGCTGGACAAACACCTGCATTTTCATTTCATCCACGGCAAAGCGGTAGTTTTGAGCCGCAGCCGGCGAAGTGATGAGAAGAAGGAGCAGAAGTAATCCTATAATCAGGACGATGTTACGCTTAAAACCTTCACCTTGATTTTTGAGATCTCCCATCATTAGCCTCCAAAACATATCTGATTTGACCACATACTAAAGGTATTCATTCACCTTCATCATTCATCATTCACCATTCTATCGTCATCCCTGCGACCAGCCGGCCGGCTCGCGGGGGCAATCCGCCGCGCAAATGGCCAGCCCCGGGCAAACTTCACAACGAGTCGGCGCTTCGACCCGCTCACGATACCGGCGAAACGCTTCGTGCCCCCAGATCGTGTCCCAATTATCTTGCAAAATATTGCCGGCAGCCCGGTGGGGTCCCCGGGGCGGGATGACCGAGCCATCCGGTTCGACCCGAATAGCCACATCCCCGGAGCAGCGCGGTCCCTGCCGCACCTGAACGGACAGGGATTGGGCCGGGTTGCGCATAACCGGCGGCTGCCACACATAACGGACCTGGGCTTCGTCGGCCTCTTCCTCGACCTGGGCCGCTACCTGCCGCATCGCCTCCGCCGGAATCGCCCCATCATCACTTTCCTCTTGACTGGCGATGGCGAAAAAGGATACATTCGGCACCATCAACTCAAGCAAAGCGACCAGCGTTTCATCGAGATCATCCAGGGTGGTAGCTACCAGGGGCACCTGCCCCACGTCGGCCACTTCAAGTTGCTGGGTGCGGGCGAACAGTTGCCGCGCCGCCGCATGATCTCCCTCACCAAACAAGGCATCGTGAATGGCCGGGTCGGCCGAAGCATAGAAGAGGGTCACGTGATCTACCCCGGCCATGGCCAGGTCATCGAGCAGGGCCCCCGATTCCAGGTCACTGGCCCGTCCACTCACCCCGCAGATCAAGCCCAAATCTTCGGCTCGCTCCACGGTCTGGACCAAATCAGCCGAATCAGGATTTTCGGGCACCAGGATGGTGACGTGGGGAATCCCTACCTGCCACAAGCGATCGAGGATGGGCTTGAGGCGTTCCGGCTCGGCCAGGGGGATATCGGCTTCGAGGGGAGCCAGTAACTGGGTCTCATAGGGCGAAACCGCCGCATCTTCGAGGTTGAGAATGGGGTAGGTGTCGCCCGGTTCGGTCAATTCCTGGAGCAGGGTTTGTATCCTGGCCAGATCGGCCCGCATCTGGTCACGGGTAGCGCCCCGAAAACGCTCCTCCAGGTCACGCATGAGCCCGGCTTCGTCGTCACCATCCAGCAAGCCTTTAGCGATTACAACTCCCGCAGGCGAGAGCCGGGCCGCAGCCGTAGCATTAGCAATCAGCATCCCCCGGCCGTCAGGTTCTACCCGCAGGTGGAAACGGAGGTACAGCCCCTCATGCTCGCGCATGTAATGATAGAGGCCGGGGGAAATCGGGGCAGGGGCCGGTGGAGGTTTGAGGTATAGAAAACGGTTTAATAAATCTTTGGTGGTCATTGAGTCATCTCCATAAATTTATCTCTTTCGTAGAGAGGGCATCCCTATGCCTGGCCCTCGCATGGGGATGCGGGGCCTACGAAAAAGAAAACTCCTGTTATATAAATTTATCTCTCCCGTAGAGAGGGCATCCCTATGCCCGGCCCTCGCATGGGGATGCGGGGGCTACGAAAAAGAAAACTCCTGTTATATAAATTTATCTCTCCCGTAGAGAGGGCATCCCTATGCCCGGCCCTCGCATGGGGATGCGGGGTCTACGAAAAAGAAAATTTCTAGCCTATGGCCGGCATGTTGCCACTGGCGCGAGTGTTGGTACGGGTCATTCTTTCAGTCGGAATGAAGCCGGTGGTCTGGGCCATCGGCTGAGTTACCAGACGAGAGGAGGCCCCCGTTCCACAACTGCCGCTGCACCCGGCACAACCACCGCCTGCATTGCCGCTTAGCTCCTCCTGGCTATGGGCCAGGTGGTGACCCTGACGCGCCTCCCGTTCGATCCGGCAGCCACCTCCACACAAGGGCAGGTCGGGGCAGTACCAGCATTTTTCGGGCAAACCCGCCCAGCGAGGCTCTTTTTCCCGTTCCCGGAAGGTACGAAATAGTTGGCTGGTCCAGATTTTCTCCCATGGGTCACGGAGAATATTCCCGGCAGTCACGTAGTAAGACTGGCAGGGCAGCACGTCGCCGTTCGGTTCAATACACATCGAATATTCGCCTGCATTACACCGCTTGGCCCCGATTTCCAGTTCGACCGGGGACATGCGGCAATATTCGGTGGGGGTGTACCACAGGAAGCGCATACCCAGTTCTTCCGCTCGATCACGTACCCGGATGAGCAGGGGGGGCATCTCCTCTTCAAAGATGGCACTGGAGTGGGCAAAACCGCCGCCGGAATAGATCATGCCATTCATAGCAAAGGTACGGAGGCCAAGATCGTACAGAAAGTCGATGATTTCCTCGACGTGATCCATATTCGTCCGCATCAGGGTGGTGTTGGTGATGAGGTGGACCTGGCTGTCCAGGGCATTTTGGATCCCGCGCACCGTTTGCTGAAACGACCGGGCGCCCATCATAGCATCGTGGACGTTCGGATGGCAGGAGCCGAGGGTCACCTGAACGTGGTTCAGGCCGGCCTCGACCAGGGTTTGCATGTAGGGTTTGTGGGCGAGCTTGCGACCGTTGGTGTTCAGACCCACGATATGCCCCAGGCTGTCGGCGTAGTGGATGATTTCAGGCAGGTCGGGATGCAGGGTGGCCTCGCCGCCGGTCATAATCAGGTGGGGCACTCCCACAACGTGCAGGATATCGATCACCCGGCACCAATCTGCCCTGGTCAGGGAGGCCATAGGGTAGCGGTCGGGTTCGTTGTAGCAATGGGGACACTCGTTGTTGCAGCCATAAGTCAGGGCCAGGTCCACTTTGTAGGGCGCAAGAATCGGGGTGCTAAACAGAGGCGCTGGCTGGCTGTCCCTTACAGCACAGGTTGGACAGCCCTGGCCAGGCTGGCGCAATCTATCAACCATCTCGTAAATACGGCTCAGTTCCCGGCTTAGCTGATCCCTGTCTACGCCCTGGTAACGGGCCAGCAATCCGGCCTGGGCCCGCTCACGAGGCACCTCATCGAGAGCCATTTTGGCCATCTCGGCTGCCGTCGAATTAAGGTGGATCACGTCCGTTACGTCCACAAACAGCACCCCTGAACCATCCTGCTCCAGCCGCAGATGGAGACGCCTCTGTCCCCCTTCAGGCTGCAAACGGTAGGTATACAGGCCGGGTTGGGGCGGGGCCGGGGGAGCGAAGGTAGTGAAAAGATTACTGACGTCCTGGCGGAAACCATTCCACAAGCGATGGGCGAATGTTTGCGCCCTTTGTTCGGGATTGCCAATTGAATTTAATTCTACCACTTGGGCTCCTCTTCAAACTGATAGGTTGCGCCGCAGTGGTCGCAGTTAATAAAGATGGCCCCTGCTTTAACCTCGACGGACTCTTTACCCAAGGGCGCGCCACAGGCTTGGCAGTTGATCTGTTCCAGGCTGACATCGCCACTGAGATCAATTTTCTGTACCACGGTGGTCTGGGTTTGGGTCACCTGGGGCTGCATACGGACCAGGTAAATCACCACTCCGGCCGCCACCAGCAGCACAACCCCGACGACGATGCGCATGACCTGTCCCTGCGCCCCGACGATAAATACGAATCCGAAGAAACCAAGCAGGGTAGCAATAAAATAACCGGCAATTTTCGTCATAGTTTAAGCCTCCTCAAATCCAAAATCCTTAAATTTCAAGGTGTACGCATTTTCATTGACCGTCCTGATTACATCATCCGAAGCACCATCTGGCAGTTCCGCATGAATTTCAAGCGATAGTGTCACCTCCGCACGAGACAGGCTGGTCAACGGTGGTACCATCGGGATGGGTGGGCGGCTGGTCGGGGGAGAGGGCGGTGCCGGCCAGAACAGCACGATTTACGATTTCCAGTTTACGATTGGCATGTTCTTAATCGTAAATCGTAAATCTAAAACCCCAGGCGTTTGAACCAGCTTGTTTTTTTTGGCCGATGATGCAAACGTACCTGTCGCTGCCAGTAATGCAAGTCAGAATCATCAGGTTCCATACCGCCCCACATATCAAGCCAATGTTGGGCGGCATCCGGAAGATCCTTAGCCAGGTAAAGCTGAATGTAGGCTACGGCCAGGGCTGTAAACTCGGTGATGTGCATCCGCTGTTGCGAAAGCAACGGGTAGAGCAACTCAGTGGCCTGGTCAAGGTCGCCTTGCCGGGCACATAGATTAGCCATACCCACCCGGCCAAAGAAATAATCGGGGTGGTCCCGATAATTTTGGCGCAGCAAGGCTTCTGCCTCTGACTGCCGTCCCTGCTCATTGTAGGCCATAGCCAGATTATTCAACAAGTCCGGCGCGCCCGGCGACATCTCCAGGGCTTGTTTGAGCAACCGCTCGGCTTTAACCCCATCCCTGTTTAACAGCGCCTCAGCCGCCTGGGCGCCCAAATCCGTTACCTGAGGTGAATGCTTCTCAACCGGCTCATAGTAAACCTCAAAGTTGAACAGGTTTATCTCTTGCCACTGGCCTTGCAGCCACATTCGCACAGTACCTGCCGGTATCAGGTCGGCCTCCTTGGCCAGGTTCAGCGCCTTGTAGCGCAGTTCATCCGGGCCATGCTGACCCAGGGCAAAATCCGGCAGCAGCGCCAGCAATTCATCCGTTTCGGCCAACCTGACCAGGTCGAAGGCAAATTGACGCCCCACAGGATCACCTCGCTCAAATAAAATAGGCAGCAGGGGCACAAGCTGAGGATACTGTTTCAAGTAGCGGCGAGCCGCCTGGGTCATAGCCTGGTCGCTGTTGCGCCGGATGGCTGCCTCCCACTGCGTGATCAAGTCAGCGGCGGCCCGCTGGGAAATCCACTGGCGCAGGCCAAAAGGCCAGGGGGCGTGGCGTTCGGATACGGGTTTTTGCAGATCGGCCAGGTTGTTCTGGGCCAATTCAAAGTGAGGGTCAAATTTAAGCGCAGTTTGCCAGTATTGTTTGGCCTGCCCTTCATCGCCCAGGCGCATTGCAGCCACTGCAGCAAAGTGATACAGCATTGGACTGGCCAGCTCCGGTTCCAGGTGTCCGGCCTCTTGGGCGGCTTGCAAGGTTTCCAGAACCGCCTGATCGTCGCCTAAATATGAGAAGGCTTCGGCGCGTTTAAGCCACAGGTCAGGCGACTCGCCAGCCTTGACTTGCTTCAGTTTTTCGCCGGCGAGCCGGGCCGACTCAAACTCGCCTTGCATAACGTAACACCGCACCAGATTGCCCAGGGCCTGAAAGTTGGCCGGCTCACGGGCCAGCACCCGTTGCGTGTGTTTGATCGCCTGCGGCAAGTGGCCTTCCATCATTTCAATCAGGCTCAGGTTGTTGAGCACCGAGATGAAATTGGGGTCAAGCTGGAGTAATTGATTGGCGATTTGCCGCGCTTCTTTAAACTGCCCTTGTGCCGTCCGAAGCCGTACCTCATCATGCCGGGCCGCCACTTGAAACGGATCCTTGTACTTCTGCTTAAATTTTTGCAGGACATCCTGCAACCCTTCGTCTAGATCGGAGATGGTCTGGCGCACCTCATCGGCCCGATCGTGGTTTGGGTGTTGCGCCACAAACCGTTGAAAGGTTTGCAAGGCCAGGGCGGGATACATATTGCTCAGATAAGCGCCGCCCAGGCCGAGTAGGGTATCCGGCTCATCGGGGGTGATTTCGGATAGTTGCTCAATGTAATACTGGTATTTCACCAGATCATGCAACTCGTAGCAAGCATTGACCAGTTCGGTCAGGATGGCCGGTTGCCCGGGATAAGCCCGGTCAAGCTCTTGCAGCTTTTCCATAGCTCTGGCCCACTGCTTACGCTCCGTGAGCCGGTCAACCTCTTCCATACCTGCCAACAGGTCTTGGGGGGGATCAGTCCAGACTTGAAGAGCTGGCTGATGTTGTTTACGTGGTTTATATCGGGCGCGTCTCTTTTTTCTTTTAGCCATTTTTCATTCTCAATTGTAGGGTTATCGCCTGCGTTTTTTCTTTTTACCCTTACTACGTTTGCGTTGCACCAGGCGTTTCTTTTGCTCCTTTTTACTAATCGTTTTCTTGCGACCGGGCGCCGTTTTGGGCGGTTTTTGCTCAAGTTGCCAGGTTCTCATCAGCGGATGTTCTCCACTGGCCAGCTTTTGGAGCATCTCTAAGGGATTAAAATCTTCCGAGAGTTCACCTGACATAACTTTGGTCAAACGTTCATCTTCGACTGCAACTAAACGCCGCCATTCCGGTAGTTCGGGCTTCCGTACCCCATTGATTTCGCACAAGATGAGCAACTGTTCGGCCAGGAGATGATCGCCCGGCTTCCATAGCCGGTAGAGCGGTTCAATGGCCGATGCGCTGCCGATATCGGATAGGGCCATAATCTCCATCTCGCCAATCGGCTTTCCGGATTCCACTTTATCCAGAATAACCTGGGGGGCACTTTTGACCGGAATATCGGCCAATGCTCCGGTTAGATAGATTTCACGAGACAGATCCTTGGTGCGGCGCAAGTGTTGATTAATTAGCTCAACCGCCGGCGGGCCGATGGCGACCAGGGCATCGACAGCAGCCTCCTTGATGAAGTCGCCCTGCGCTTCATGGATGGCAGCAATTAATTTTGGCACAGCGGCATCACAACTACCGGGATGAAGGCGGGCCATCTGCTCGAGGGTATGGATAACACGAATGGGCGCCCAACTAAAATCGTCCGGGTCGAGCAGATCGATTAAACGGGGTACAATCTCCGGCCCCAAAGCAACCACTCGCTCAATAACATCCGGCAGCACATGTTCACGTCGCGCAGTCAGGATGGCCAATAATGCCTCCGTTTTGTCGGCGGCAACTTCCAGTTGAACCTGGTCATCCCGGTCTATGCTCAAGTGGAGCAGTAAGCCCAGGCCCAGGATACTCTCCGGTTGAAGCCGGCTCGAGGACGTTTGGGGTTGATCGGCCAATGCCTGCAAGATGAGTAACGTGTAGAGTACCCGCCGGCGATAGCCAGTAGGACGCTCACCCGCTTCCCAGGCCGCCTGCCAGGCAGATACATCGTCTTCTCGTTCTTCAACCAGGCGTTGGGCTTCACCGAGCAATAGCCGGTAAACGCCGCTAGATTTATTATTGAAGGCAATCTCGAAATCGGCCAGGTAGGTCTGGCTCAATTGCGACTGCGCATCTAGCCACCACTCGGCCCGTTCCAGCATGGCTGCCAGGCCATTTTTAGCCACGCGGTTCAATTCGTCAACCAGGCGATCAACCCCCACACTTGCGGCAAATTCGGACAGGGGAGTGCGGAAGGTGTGGTTAGCAGGCGGCAGGGTCCGATAGTATTGGACCAAACGGGGAATGTCGTCCGGTTGGGCCGCCTGGAGAATCGCTCTCATCAGGGTGGTTATACCGATGTCTGACGCTGGAGTGTGTTCAAGCAAGGTCCACAACATTTGACGGGCTTCATCACCTCCAAATCTGCCCAAAGCCTCACTCAGCCAAAATACCTCGTTGGAATCGATCTGGCGGCCACCTGACTGAAGATGGGCTAAAATCACCGGCAGGGCGGGACGATATTCCAATTTGGCCAGGGTTGAGGCCAAACGGCCAAAGCGATCGCCCCCGGCCCGTTGCAAGTGCTCCAGCAAAATGGGGCCATACCTGTCCGTTTCCCCGGTCTGGGCCAGAAAATCCAGGGCTTTTCCAGCAATAAACTGGCCCGGATCATCCAGCATTGTTAGCAAGACCTCGCCGGCCTGCCGGGGAAACAGCTTAATCAGCCGTTCCAGGGCCCAAGAACGCACCGGGGTATCGGGATGGGTGGTAAAACGTTTGAGATCATCAAAACTCCATAAAAGTTGCTCCATATTTATTCCTTTACAATCAGTTTAGAAACTCGCTGCTTGAACTGGTTCTCACATGAACGACAGATGAATCCCAGGTTTATTGTTTTGCCTTTACGTTGAAATAGCATCTCTTGATTTACGATTTAGGCAGTTCCGAAAAAATACCTGTGCCCTGTGCGTTTACGCTTCACGCCGCCGAAAGTTTTGGGATGATTTAAATTTCGGAACCCCCTTACGGATTGAGCTAGGGCGTGTTGACATTTCGGATTATGTCACGCCCGGCGTGAGCGACTAAAGGGAGCGAAGAATCTCCTATTTCGCCTTGAATTTGTCCTCGTTGCCGGAGATTCCTCGTCGCTGTGCTCCTCGGAATGACATTTTTGGACAAATGTCAACAGAACCTAGCTTCGCCCCCGTAAATTTCGATAGCGCCGTTTCTTTTTCTTTGAACTTGAGGCGGTAGATTTTGCCGGGGTCTGGCGGCGGGTTCGTTGGGGACAGTCAGCCGGGTGACGCATCCGGGCAGCGACATTAAAAGAGACCGGTATCCCTACCGGCTGCGCTAGCATGCCCTTCTTTGAAAAGATCAGCATCAACTCTTCAATCTCTTGTCCGTTATCTAAAACTTCATAATTGATTGCCATACTCTCCAATCGTCGCCCGACCTGGTCTCGGCGATCCGCCTTGACATCTACATCCAGGGGGCCATTGCAACAGGAACAGAGCAGAGGTAGAGCATGTCCATTCTCAAACACGTAGTAAACGGTCTTACCATCCTGGATAACATCCACAATTGGCTGCTGGCCGATGCAGCGGTCAATATATTCGGCCACACATTCCCACTGCCCCTTGATTTTGAGCATAGGGAAGCCGTCTCGCTCACATCTATGTTGGTCAGTCATAGTGATCTCCTCTTCCAATTTCCCAATTCAAGTATAGCACACAATGTAAGATCGGTCTATGCCATCACCCTACTCACCGAGGCATAGGGATGCCTCGGCTGAGTAGTTACCTAATCTTTTGATATTTTTATCGTAACATCCTTGGGTAAGGCCAGTCCGGCGGCCACCTCGATGGCCTTGATAATCCCGGCCGGTACCGGGCAGGCTGGATGGTCGAGGTTTTCTGGGGCCAGTTGCAAGATGCGGGGTTCAGCCCGATAGGTAAACTCCTGCAAGGCGTTCACCTCGTGGCCCAATTCGGCCGCCAATTGGGCCACGGCTGGACATTCACTCTCAACGATCAAATGAACGGTGTAAGAATCGTTCTCATTCGCCCTGGCCTCAACCACGGTGGTAAAACCACAAATTCCTGAAAAGATTTCAGCTCGTGCCAATGATGCCTCCTATACTTCGAATAGTTTGGTATTGTTAAAACAGAATTAAGCGGTCGTTTCGTTTCAGTTCTCTGCGACATCAATCGCCACCAGATCACAACCCACGCCACTGGTGACCCGGAGGTTGTTGCGGCCACACGGACAGCCCCGGGCAAATGCCCTTTGCATAACCACCTGGTAGGGTTCTGCCGCCCATTCGCTGAGATCAGGCCGGGCTCCGCAGTCCAGGCAGGTCATCTCGATGGGCAGAATCTCGAAATGCAATTGCGCCCCCTCAGCCAGCGTCTCCTGGCTGAGATAGGCAAAGAACACCTCAACCGACTCAGGCACAATGGACGATAATCTACCCACCTGCAAATAAACATCGGTCACCCGCTGCCCCTGGGCATGCTTCAGGACCAGATCGAGCAGGGCCTGGGTGATAGGCATCTCGTGCATCAGCAGTTCTACCCCACCAGTTCAGACAAGGGCTTCATCGTAATGGCCCCTTCCGGGCAGGCTGTGGTGCAGATACCACAACCCCAGCATTTCTCCGGGTCAAACCGGACGGCCTTTTTTGTTCGCCCGTTAACCTCAACCGTGGCCTGATCGAGATAGAAAGCCCCAAAGTGACACCGCCTGACACACCGCCGGCAGAGGATACAGCGGGCTGAATCACGAACAGCCACGAAATGGGTGCGAGGCCACTGTTTAGGCAGCCCCAACCGCATCCCGGCCCGAAGGGGGTAGCAGTCGCAGGCGCAGCAGTTGCAAAAGCCAAAGAGACCATGCTCGCGCCAGGAACGCAAGCCCGTATGCATCAAGCCGGCTCTATCAGCATCAACCACGATGGTTTTACATTCCTCCTTGCTTAAACGTCGGCCTTGCCCATACTCAAGGGTCAACCGGGCCCCCTCGTCGAGACGGATACACACTTCCAGGGGGCGCTGGCAAGCCATCACCAGGGAGCGGCAGTCACAGGGGACCACGACGTGCTCGGTAGCCGCTTCGACCTGTTCTAAGGCCTCAGACAGGAGAAGCACATCTCTATTCGGGATATCGGCAAAGGCGTCCGGGTCTTGCTGAATCTGCTCAATCGCGGGCAGCCATTTTTCGATGAACTCCTGTAACTGCCATTCAAGCACGGCCTGGCGAGCCTCGGCGGGCACATCACCCCAATTCTCATACATGGCCAGGGTGTCTATCCGTTCGTAGAAGGTAGCGACCGAGTAAGTGGTCAGACCGTTTTTCGTTTCTCGATTGAGGATGCGCCGCTGGAAGGCTTTGGTTAGACAGGCCCGGGTCTCGTCGGACGGCATGCCCATCATCTCGGCTATCTGGTCTACGGTCATGGCCCGGTCTTTCAAGCCGGCGACCAGGGCCATCTCGCGTTCATCGGCCACAAAATGAACGTATGGGCACATAGCCGGCGGCAATTGGAAGATGCGGGCGAATTCTTCAAAATATTCCATTGGATCGTTTATACCTCCACGTCCAGACTAATATCTAGAAAGCATTCGGTAATTCAGGATAGGTGTTCTCGTAGGGGCGAGGCAACTCGGAAAGCAACCTGTCTTTCCAAAACAAACCTCAATCCGAGTTGCCTCGCCCCTACGAAAACACGAGGATTCGCGAAGCAGAACTATGCAAAAATGGTGTATTCTTCACGTATATGCTTATCTTTACCCATAAGTCAGGCAAGTTATTTGTATGCCACCTCCCAACCCACAGGGTCCGCTTCGCTCAAGGGGGGAACTTTGGCTAAAACCTCCCCCCTGGGGGGGCCGGGGGGGCCTTTACCCGTCCCGGTCTGAGTTGAGCCGGATTTGCCAGGAACGCTTGATTTTACCCTCACGCCATTGCGCTAAGAAGTATTGCGTGTTGCGTGTTGCGTGGTATTTCACAGATGCGGGCAGGGCTTTCCGATTCTCATAATTCTGGCCAATTATCTGCGCTAGACGCCGGTCACGGACCGGCTGTGAGCTAAAAGATTAGAACCGGAAAGTCCCAGGCGTGGGGGTGAACGGTTGACAAGTTGGAGAAGAGAGTTGGAGTATAGTATCAGCGTTTATCTGCGGGCAATCAGCGTCATCAGCGTTCTATTCCATCCAGCACAATTGTAAGCATCGAAGAGACATGTTATACTGAGCCTTGCTCTTAAGGTATGTTATCAAGGAGGGAAACTATGAGCAACGAAATCACTCGTGAACAGATTTTTGGAGAAATTAGAAGCGCCCGGGAAAAGCACAAAACACCGGACCTGAGCCGGAAGATACTGCACGATATTGATCTCAGCGGCCAGGATTTGCTGGGGGTCAAGCTGCAAGGCGCTGATTTGCAGGGGTGTAACCTGCAAAGGACTAATCTGCAAGGAGCCAACCTGCAAGGGGCCAAGTTACAAGGGGTTAATCTGCAGGGGGCGGACCTGCGCAGCACGGACCTGCGAGGGGCCAATCTGCAAGAAGCCAACCTGCAAGGGGCTAATGTGTTTGACAGCAACTTGCAGAAGGCGAACCTGAAAAAGGCCAATCTGCAAGAGGCCAACCTGGAAAAAACCGATTTCCAGAAGGCAGAGTTGACAGAGGCGACGTTGATTGGGGCCAATCTGAAAGGGGCCAACCTGGAAGGGCAGGACCTGCGCAAATTTGACCTGAAAACCACCACGTTGCGAGGGGCTAATTTTAACGGGGCCAACCTGGCCGGCCTGGAACTGCCCGGGACTGATCTGAGCCAGGTGACCTTACAGGGGACCGACCTGGAAATGGTTAAGTTACAGGGGGCGAACTTACAAGGAGCCAACCTGAACAAAATCAGCTCTCTTTTTGGCAGCCGGGCGACCAAACTAACCGGGGCCAATCTAAGTGGGGCTAACTTGCAGTCGATCCAGTTTCGGGGCGGCGAATTGTATACGGTTGAATTGACCGGGGCCAATCTGAGCCAGGCTGATCTGCAAGAAGCTAATCTGCGCGGCGTGGATTTGCATGAGGTCGATCTACACGGGGCCAACCTGCAAAGCACGAATCTGGAAGGCACTGATTTGCAGCGGGCTAATTTGCAGGGCGCCAACCTGCAAGGCAGTAAGCTGGAAAAGGCCAATCTGCAAGAGGCCAATCTGTCGGAAGCCAATTTGCAAGAGAGTAATCTACAAGGGGCTAATCTGGCCGGGGCTAATTTGTCAGGGGCCAACTTGCAAGCCAGTAAGCTGCAAGAAAGCTATTTAGCAGGCGCTAATTTGCAAACGGCCAACCTGCCAGGCAGTAATTTGGCAGGGGCCAATCTGGCCGAAGCCAATCTACAACAGGCCACGTTGTCGGGCAGTAATTTACAAACCGCTACGCTGCAAGGGGCTAATCTGGCCGGAACTGATTTGCAAGAAACCAGGCTCCAGGGGGCCAATCTGCAGGCCAGTAAGCTGCAAGGAGCAGATTTGCAAGGGGCGTCCCTGCAAGAGGCTAACTTGCGCGAGGCCGACCTGCGCGGCACCTGCTTGAAAACGGCCACCTACAACCAACAAACCCAATGGTCCGAGGATTTTGACGTCTCGTTGGTGCGGGGCCTGAAAGTAGAGTAAAATCGGCGTTATCTATGTCCACCAACAACTTTACATTTATCATCTGTTTGTGCCTTATACCGGTCTTAGTGGCTTGTGGCGGGAATACGTCTGCCAACATCCAACCGGCTGAAACCCAACCTACCGCAGCCAGTGTTGAGCCGACGGCCACGGTGGTTGAAGTGACGCCTACGCAGATGACGGTGACCTGTGCCGATGTTGATAGCCACTGGGGCCATGATTGGCCGGCCGTGCTGGAGGTTCTGGAACAGCTTATGGCCGCCGACCAGACCTGTGGCGAAGAGCCGCTGGCCAGCAAAAAATATGCGACCCACTTTATTTATGCCAACGCCCTGGAGACACAGGGGGACCTTGAGACGGCAATCACCCAATATCGAGCGGCGCTGTTCATCGACCCCCAGCGAAAAGAAGCCCTGGACGCCCTGACCCGATTAGAGGCGCTGCCTAAGCCCACCCCACCGGCCTGTCTCTCGACGTCACCGCCCCACCCTGACCCCGCCCCGGCCACAACGCCCGATCCGGCCCGGTTTGTCACCGTTCAAGGAGACCAATTACAGTTAAACGGGCGTCCTTTCACAGTCCGGGGGGTGAATTACTACCCGCGCCGTGCCCCCTGGCACCGTTTTCTTCAAGAGGCCGATCCGGCAGAAATGGCCGAAGAGCTAAAGGCCATCAAGCAAGCCGGTTTTAATACGATTCGAGTGTTTCTGTGGTACGAACCGCTATTCACCTGCCAGCCCGAGGATGCCATTCCCAATGAAGCGGCTTTTGCCACCGTCGATACCCTGTTCCAACTGGCCCGCGAGCGTGATCTCAAACTGATTGTGACTCTCAACGATTTACCCGATTTGGTGTTTCGCCCGCTTTACACCGACTGGGCTCATTATGATGCCCAGACGGTTTACATCGTCCGTCGCTACCGCAACGAGCCGCACCTATTGGCCTGGGACTTGCGGAATGAGGGTGACCTGGACTACGGGGCGGAGTCAAGTGAGGAGGCCAGGTTCAACCAGGCTGAAGTCATCGAGTGGCTGGCCCACGTCAGCCGGTTGGTTCGTGACAATGATCCGTACCACCTGCTGACAGCCGGTTGGTGGGGCGACCCGACGGTTGTCAGTCCGTATGTGGATATTCTCTCTTTCCACCACTGGTCTGAGGCCCAGCAGCTTCAAAGCCGGATCAATGAGTACAAGCAGCGTAGTAATAACAGGCCCCTGATGCTGCAAGAGGTCGGCTATCATAGTTGGACCCAGTCGCCGGATGCCCCGCGTGATGAGCCCGGCCAGGCTGACATCCTGGGGCGGGTGGTGCAGGTAGCCGAAGCCGAGCAGATTTCGGGCTGGATCGTCTGGACCGCTTTTGATTTTGTACCGGCACCGGCTCAACCGGCCAATGAGGAGCACTTTTTTGGCCTATGGCGAGTTGATTTGACCCCCAAACCAGCTTTGGAGGCTTTGCCCCTGCAACGGTAGCCACTTGAAGTGCGGGGCTGAAGCCGCCGCACTAAAAGAGCAAAGCGCTTCGAGCTAAAATTCAGCCCGACGGCCCTGCCCTGTGGGTTAGCCTCGGGCTTTTAGTTCGACATAACATTTAGTAACAGTATCATGTCATTCCGAACGGATGTGAGGAATCCCTATAGCGCCACTTTAACAAAGTAACTTCCGCTTGATGTCGCCAGCCAACTCGTGAACCCACAGGGCAGGTGACGTAAACCCGCAGGGCAAGTGACGTGAAGCGTAATGTCTTATCTACGGCTCACTTTTACGTTTTACGTTTTACGTGGTTGGATACTTTATGAGGTTGTCTCACCGGAAGCTACTTTTTCATTGCTAATTCTGGTTCTATGTACATATGAGGCTGACGGCGAATGAGGATAGCCTTACCCGCCAAAAAAGTGCTGCTAATCCTTATTGCCCTCCTGTTCCTGCTCCTGTTGGTCAAATGGATCATCGATCAAACAACCAGGGTGGAGGTATCCCGGGGGAATGATCGCTTTGGTCTGTGTTTCATCAGCGCCCCGGATAATTTGGCCGATGAGACCCGCTATCGTGGCGCGTTGGCCACGGGAGCCCGCTGGGACCGGTGGCCGCTCTATTGGCACTGGGTCGACCGGGGGGGGTATGTGGGGGATCACACCGGCGGCAGCCACGATTATGATACCCTGGTCAGGCAAGAGATTGCCCATGGACTGATACCCATTGTGATTCTGATGGGCACCCCGGCCAGATACACGGCCAACAACGACGTTGTGCCTGCTCTATCCCAAGCTAACAAATTCTCGCCGCTCAAGGAACACGTCGCCCCGGCCAGTATGGCCACTACGCCGCCTGTTGGCCTATTTGAGCCAATTTTTGCTGACGGCACGGACGACGTTGGCCCCGGTCAGCAGATTAATCCGGCCAACGTTTGGGCCGGTTTCGTTTTTTACACGGTTGAACGGTATCGGCCCGGTGGCATCCTGGCCAAGCAGCAAGGTTGGTCCCGGCAGACGGGTATTCGTTATTGGGAAGTGTGGAACGAACCGGATTACGATTTATTCTGGCAGGGCACGGTTGAGGAGTATTATCGCTTATTAGAAGTGGCCTATAAAAGTATCAAAGCGGCCGATCCTGAAGCCACGGTGATCCTGGGCGGCCTGGCCTTTTACGACAAACCCGACTGGCTGGCGACGCTGTTGAGACAGGCCGGGGGTGATCCCTCCCAAGCCTATTTCGACGTCCTTTCGTTTCACCATTATTTGAACATCTATAACAGCGAACGGCTCATCCTGCAAACCCGGACCACGTTGGCTACCTTTGGCCTGGCTCATGTCCCGATCTGGATAACCGAAAGTGGGGTGTCAGTCTGGGATGATTATCCGGCGACCACTTATAGCGTTTCTGCCGACGAGCCTTTTCGAGCCACTATGCCAGAGCAGGCGGCTTACGTCATCCAGCACCCGGCCCTGGCCTTCTACAATGGCGTAGAGCGGTATTACCACTTTATGCTCCACGACGATTGTGGCGACGGTCCGTCCAGTGCTTACGGCCTGCGGCAGAATTTTACGCCCCACGTCTGCAACCCGGCCGAAGGTAAGCCTCGCCCGGCTTATGCCGCCTACCAACTGGTCGCTGCCCAGTTCCAAGACTTGATCCCCCTGTGGCGGGAAAAGAAGTACGAACAAGACCAGGTTGCCTTTTATCGCCCCGGCGACCAGTCGCGCCTCCTGGCCGTGTGGGCCACACAAGGACTGACGGTGACCACCACCATTAGCGCCACGGGAGAAACAGCCCAACTCTACTGGATCGAATCACACACCTCGCTCTCGGGCACCACCGGTCTCAGCCGCACCCTGACCCTGACCCCAAACCAGGGTGTCTACACCCTGACGCTGCCCCCGGCCACGAATCAAAACGCTGTCTCGTCCAACGACCCCACTTATCAAATCGGGGGCCGGCCCTACCTGCTGGTCGAACGGGATACGCTCCCGCCCCAGGCCACCGTCAACCCCCTGCCACCGACCAGCCCGCCCGGCTTTGTGGTGGCATGGCAAGGCGATGATAGCGGCTCCGGTATGGCCAGCTACGAGGTGTGGGCCAGTCAAGACGACCAGCCGCTCCAGCTCTGGCTGGCCGACACCACGGCCACCCAGGCTGAATATACCGGCGATGTGGGCCACGCCTATGGCTTTGCCGTCCGGGCTCGCGACCGGGCCGGTAATGAAGCCCCCCTGCCCACCGAAGCCCAAGCGACCACCCAGGTGATCGCCGGGCTGGCCGTGTCCGGTGTCGTGCTGGGGCCCGACGGCCAACCTGTAGCTAACGCCACCGTCACCGTCAACGGTCCTAACACCCACAAAGAGTTGGTCACCGATGGTCACGGCTTATGGCCGCCCGTCTCCCTGCCGGCCGGCGCATATACCTTCCAGGCCAGTGCGCCCAATTATGGTCTCTGGCCCGCCCCACGCCGGGTGAATATTGAGGCTTCGACCGGCCTGACCCTGACCCTGGCCCCGCCTACGAATAGCATCGCCAGCGGCGATTTCGAAAGGGACCAGGTGTGGGCGGTGTGGGACTGGCCGCATGGTCAAATCAATTTATCCATCGAGGCGTTCGATGGCCAGGCCGGGGTTCGTTTAGGGGACGGTGTTGGGGAACCGATCACCTGCCCCCACACCGGGCAACCCGGCCAACTGTGGACCCTGCAACAACAGGTACCGGTGCCGCCCACGACTGCACCGGTGCTGTCATTTCTGTACACCATCTCCACGCCCCAAACCACGGCGGTCGAGGCCTGGTTAGAGGTGGTCTTGTTGGCTGACGGCCAGCCACATTACCTGGTGCCTCCCGGTGATTTAGGGCAGGCCACCGCTTGGCGGTTGGTTTCGCTGGACTTATCAGCCTGGCGCGGTCAGCCGGTCGATTTACAGTTTCAGGTGGTTCGTTGCTCGGAGGAGCCTTTTTCCGTTACCCTGGATCGGGTGAGTGTGGGTGATCCAACCAGCCCATAAACGGAGGGTGTTAAGCCTGGCGAACCGAATTGCCTTATGCTCCGTGGTTAAATCCCATATTCTTGCAGACGGCACAAATCTTGCCAGGCATAATCTGCGCCCCACGAACCGCGAGAACCGCTGAATACGCTGAAAACCGCTGAGACCGCTGAAAGGGTCACTTCTTCAGTGTCATCAGTCCCCCTCAGCGTCCTCAGCGATTCACCCCCCCAACCACGACGGTCGCCGGTCATTTTCTTCAGCGACAACTCCAATGATATGCGTCTCCTGGCGCTATACAATATTCAATCGGTTCTGGACTTCTGTTCACAAAGCGCAGATAATAGAGAACGCCATGGACAAGCGGCCCGCCTCGCCAAATCAACTCGCCCGTGCTTAAATCGCCATCCCGATCAGGATCAGGGTAATGACCGGCCCCTATATTTGGTACCAGATCAGCATCGGGTGGGGGCCAGATAGGGATTTTATTTTCGTCGTGGAGGAAAAATTCCACGTTATACCCGATGAAACCTTCCCCATAAAAATTAACATTGGGCTGAAACATAAAAACAACTACAGTTTCCGGGTCGTCTTCAGAAAAGGTGTACCAGTGCTCCTCGTAAGGACCTAACTTTCCAGAAACACTGCGGCCCTCGATATCAATCTCTTTATTAAAATCAAGCGAACCCTGGACAGCTAAGGCCACCGGGGTAGAAGGTGGTGGCGGAGCAAGAACGATCGGTAGACTGCCAATATCAGCCGGCGTTTCGATATATTTGGCTGAAGCCCAGCCTATTCTTTTATCGGGCGTTACAACTCTCAGCCAATTCCGGCTTGGATTACGCCCTAAAATGGTCACCTCATCGTCCTTATAGACAGCCCCCACGTACCCGTAATCGGTACCCGGTCCCCAACGAACGTTTAAGTTTTCTATTGTCACGATGCCGGTAATAGGCGTTGGAACTGGGGTGTAAGTCGGGGTAGGCGGAGAAGGAGGCGTGGGCGTATAGGTGTGAGTTGGAGTCCAAGTTGGCAAAGTAATTTGATCAGAAGAGATATTAGATGGCGTTAACGAAGGTGTTGGTTTGGCTGAATGGGTTGGTATTGGCGTAGTGGTTGGTACCGGTGTCGTCGGAGTGGTTGCTGGAGTTGGTGGTGGTGTCGTTGGGGTAGGCGATGGCGTCTCGGTTGATGTATCAGTTGAGATGGAAGAGGGACCTGCTTTTGCCCAAAAAGCCCAAGAAAACAGTATTACCAGTAATATTACTACTGTCGATATTATCCAATAAAAGGTATCAATAGATCGAAGTTTATCCTTAATCATTCACCAATCCTCTTTGTAATTATCCAGACCCCAATCAAAACCAGTATGGCCACAACTGTAATGGCGGCCAGTCCAGATAGGTTTTGAGTCCACGGAGCAATCATCGTAATTAGGATGCCCATGACTACGCCAATTATCAAGGAAGGGATAATAACCAAAGCCGAAGTGAGCCGGTGCTGCCTTCCAAGTTTTTGCAGATCTTCTTTTGCCTCAGCCAATTCAGACACACTCTCCCACTCCGGGGGAAACTGACCCCCATTTTGTTTGGCATAGACCACCCCCCACAGCAATTTGGCCACATCCCGGTGTTCATAGATGCCCTTGCTAATAAAATCTTCAACCAGTCTGTCCCGTGCCTTCAGGTATTCTCCATTGGCTATGAGCTTTTCGATCTCTTGATATTTACGGTCATAGTCTGCTTTTTTCTCCAGTTCGGCAATCTTCTCGCTTAGATCAAGGCTCAAATCTTGAGCAATATCCTGATACCCTTTTGTTTGCTCAATATCGAGAATGGCTCGGTAATGGCGGAGGGCCGTTTCATACTTATGCTTTCTTTCTGCCCGACCGGCCAGCTTTTGGCGGAGTTCAGCCTGCTCTTTCAACTTTTTGAGTCGGTTTCTCGGCCACAATTCATTCTCAGGCTCGAGCTCGATCAAGGACTGGTAGGCCTTGTCGATATCAAGATAGGGCTGAAAAGCTGTCTCATCGCTGAGGGCGGCCTGGGTATCGATCTGGTTGATAGCTGACTCTGCCTTTTCTACGATATTTTTGTGCTTCTTTATTTGCAGCCAGGTCAGTTTTTGCCTCAAATCCTGGCTTTGGCGTTCAGCTTTTAACGCTTCCAAGACCTGAATTTCATGTGCCAAAGTCTCTATCGCTTCGTCGATGTTTGCCGGACCGCCCGCTGCGTAAGCCCGATCCCCCTCATTATAATGATGGGTGACCTGCAATGATCTCAGCTTCCGTTTCAAATCCTGGCTTTCCCGCTCGGCCTTTAACCCTGCCAGGGCCTCGATTTCACGCTCCAAAGTCTCTATCGCTGCGTCGATGTTTGCCGGACTGCCGGCCGCATAAGCCTGATCTCCCTCATTATAATGATGGGTGACCTGCAATGATCTCAATTTCCGTTTCAAATCCTGGCTTTCCCGCTCGGCCTCTAGCCCTTCCAGGGCCTCGATTTCACGCTCCAAAGTCTTTATCGCTGCGTCGATGTTTGCCGGACTGCCCGCTGCATAAGCCTGATCTCCCTGACCGTAGTGGTGCTTGATCTGCAACGCTCGTAACTTTTCCCGCAAATCCCGGCTTTCCCGTTCGGCCTTTAACCCTGCCAGCGTCTCGATTTCACGTTCCAAAGTCTCCATCGCTTCAGCGATGTTTGCCGGACTGCCGGCCGCATAAGCCTGGTCTCCTTGACCGTAGTGGTACTTGATCTGCAACGTCCTCAGCTTTTCCCGCAAATCCCGGCTTTCGCGCTCGGCCTTTAAAGCCTCCAGCGCCTCAATTTCACGCTGCAAAGTATCCGTAACTTGATTGACGTTTTCAGGACTCCAGCCTGCGTAAGCCTTACCCCCGGCACTGTAATGGTCTTCGACCAACTCAGTCCAGGCGTCAGTCCATTCCTGCACAGAGACACCTGCAGCCCGTCCTTCATCCAGCACTTGTTTAATCACGCCGTAATGTTCAACCGCCTCTTGATACCGGGCCTGCTGCCAGGAATTTTGGGCTACGTACCTCAACGTTTTTAAGTAATCTCGGCCAACTTCAGAGGATGGCTGACGTTCCTGCTCATAAGCCTGCCGATAATTCTCCAGGGCTTCCGGCAATACATCTTGCTCAAATTTAATCTGCCCTTTTAAACGCAAGGCTTCAACATACCCCGGATAAACCTGCAAGGCCCTGTCGATCATGTCTAGGGCCGTCCCGGAGTCACCATCTCGAAGGTAATCTTTGGCCACTTCAACTAATCTGGTAGCCCGGCTTTGATTCACCTCATTATTGGCTACTTCTAAGGCGGTGACGAAATGCGCGATACTGTCGAAACGCTCGGTGGGGTTCTTGGCCGTCGCCTGGCGCAGAACGTCGTCAAAAAATGGACCAATCTCAGGAGCAACATCCTTCAGGAGTGGTAAGGGGTCATTGAGATGCTTCTCGGCTAATTCAGCGTCTGTCAATCTATGGTCTGAGTCCACCTCAAACGGATGTTCCCCGACCAACATCTCAAAAAAAGTGATGGCCAGGGCATAAACGTCGGTGGCCGGGGTCGGGGTCACATGTTTCCACCGGTCAGGGGCCAACTGCTCGGGAGCCATATAGCGAGCTGTGCCCAGCAGCTTACTGGTAGACGTCTGATCGTCCGCCGACAAATCTTTAACCAGTCCAAAATCGGTCAACACCGGCCGTAGCGGTTCTTGACTGGTATCGAGCAAGATATTACCGGGCTTAACATCCCGGTGGATGACCCCTTGCCCGTGAGCATAGCTCAGGGCAGCCCCGATCTGCTTGACCATAGCTACGGCCTCATCCCGGCGCAAGGGACCTTCTTCTTTTAACTTTTTACGTAGGGACCCGCCGGGGATGTATTCCATGGCAATAAACAGGGCCGGTTCATCACCGCCACCGGTGTCACTCAGACCGGTTTCGTGAATACGAATGATGTTGGGATGGTTTAACCGGGCAATGGTGGACTTCTCCCGCTCGAATCGCTTAATCAATTTAGCCGAACTAGGTTCAGCTTCTTTGTGCAGGTTTAGCACTTTCAGCGCGACATTCTTTGTCTCACCAGAGTCCAGGGTCGTTTGGGCTAAATAGATGGTGGCGAAGCCACCTTGACCAATTTCTTGCACGATTCTATAGTGTCTGGGTAGTCCCAGCCGTTTCGTACTTTTTTCCAACATGTCCTCAGTCCAGGTCTTATCAAAAGCTCGGGCGTAGAGTTTATTCCTGACCCTTAACCGGCCATTTTGAACTATGACCAAGCCATACAGTTTCAGACGATTGATCGGGGGTGATTGCTCATCATCATCAACCGGCGTTTCAGGTTGCAGGACGCGTTCATATATTCTTAACATTTCCCGGGTATGCGGATCACCCATCACTCTACTTTGGACAAACTGGAGGTTGTCATCTCCCCGATCTGGTGGAGCCAAAAAAAGATTGTTCACCTGCTTATCAACCAATTCTGGATGGTCTTCCCCAGACCAGTTGAGAATAGCCCGGCACAGCTTCTGGGTCAGATACGGATGGCCTGCAGTCCAGGCATAAATCTGATCAAAATAGTTGCGGTTTGGGTATCTGGTTTCTATAGTCCGGCGAAATGGTTCACACTCCCCTCTTGTAAAATCACGGAGATTAATTGCCCGACCAACATTGTAGGGGGTGCGGGTATTATCTTTGATCAATTCATCCGGAGTGGCCACTCCCAGCAACACGAAAGTCAAGCGCCGGTAAGGGGGGTACTGAGCCCGATCATTGTAGACAGACCTAATATTGATAAAAAAGTCGTCGGTAAAGACGAGACCTAATGTTGTGTCAATCTCATCAACAAAGATGACAATAGACTCTGTAATTTCTTGTAAAACAACTTCACGCAAAAATTGCAGAAAGCGTTGGGAATTTGTTGATAAACGAGGTCTTTTCTCCCACCAACTTTGAACATCAACTTCAAGTTTTAAGCTATGCGTTATCTCAACTATCAAGCTAAAGTACCAACTATCTGCATCTACGTTTCTTTGACCAATGTTACTTAAATCAATCCGAGCCGTTCTGACACCTTCCTGGTCAAGTCTCTCTGCGGTCTCATTCATCAGACTTGTTTTACCAATCTGTCGACAACAGAGAACGTAGGCGAACTCGCCAGCCTGACAAGCCTCAAACAGATCCTCATCCGCAGGCCGTCGTAAATATGTGCCAGCCTTGGCTTGCACCGCACCACCCACAGCAAATTTAACTTTGTCAGCCATAGAGACGCTCCTTAAAATAACGGGCATACAGATTATTGCGCAGGACCACCTGTTGGCCGGCCTTCTTGATCAGGCCGGCTCCCTTTAAACGATGAAAATTTCGATTTTCTTCATAAGTATGATCACGGCAGATGTCAGCCAGGGCCTGTTTTAACTCCGGCTGGGCTAAAACGTGCTGGAGATAATAGCGTAGATGCTCGCCAAAAGGCCCCGTATCTGCCGTTGCCTGGGCCAGTAAGGTATCCAGGTCCATCTTTTCCGTGACCAGCAGGTAAAGGGCCAGCCTGATTAAAAAGGGATGGCCGGCCACTAAAGCCATCAGATCGTCAAGCTGGCTCTGGCTCAGCGGTAAGTTGTGACGTCGATTGAGTTCTTCAACTTCTGCTCCGGTAAAATCTTGCAATGAGATCAGTTCAGCCACATTGAACGGAGACTGGTTGGGATTCTCAATAAAAAGATAGGGTTCGGTCGAACTGCTCAGAAACAAGGTCATTTGAGCAAAATGCTCATCATAAGCCCGCTTATTATGCCAGACCCGCAGCATTCCGAAAAAATTATCACGGAAGGGACTGGACAACATTCGATCGACTTCATCCATAGCCAGGATAAAAGGCTCGTTAACCTGGGGAATGATGTATTTGGATAGATAAAGCCCGCACTTGCTGATGTTGGCCAGCCTTCCCTGCCAATACCGGTCAATCGCCTCTGGAATCTCCAAGGCGTTGCCAATCAACAAACAAAGTTCAATGAGAAAGTTCGTTTCATCGGTATCGGTGAAGTATTGCCTGGGTAATTCTTGAAAGTCAATGAAAGCCGAGCGTTTATTAAGTTCCCTCCTGACCCGATCAAGCACCTTACGCATCAGCGAACTTTTACCCATCTGCCGGGGCGCTTGAATAAAAAGCGTGGTGGCATAGGGTCTGCCAATATACTCCCGGCAACGGTCATCGGCGGCTCGCTCAATATAAAATTTGGAGTCAGGTCGCATAGTGCCATAGGGTGGCTCTATTTCAGAGATTGATTCTATCTCCGGAGTTATGCGGGTCAGATGGGGACGATCAGGTCGCCGCTTTTGACGAGGCGGGGGCGTTTCGAGTAGATGTTGGGCTATGGCTGCGCCCCAAAAAGCCACCTGGCTGGGTAAGGGCGCTGTTGGCATGAGCGGTAGGCTTTTGAATTTCAAGGCGCCCAGCAGATGGAGCACCAGGCCCCGGTAATACTCTCCCCAATCATCCAGGTTAAAGAGGCACTTGCGGGCCGTCCGGCGAATGACCCATAGCATCTTAAAAGGTTTTTGCAGGTCAGGATGAGGTAGATTGGCAGCAGGCACCTGGCCAGGCTGGAGGGTGACCCGGTGCAATTGCTGGTAGAAAGGATAAATGGCTGCTGGCGGTAGCCCGGCCTCGGCCAGGAGCGACGGGATGAGCATAATCACCACTTCGGTTTCCAACCGGAGCAGGTCGCGCAGGGTATGCCCCTGTTGAACCGTGGCAAAATCGATCAGGCTGACCTCTCGCGTGTCCGGGTCTACCAGGATATTTTGCAGGTTCAGGTCGCCGTGGATGGTCGAGACATTGACCGTCAGGAAATCCTGTAAGAGAGCCTGATAAGTCAATAGCGGATTGGGCAGGCTCAATTCATCGGAGAGAGTCAAGCGCTCTGCCGAAAGGTCAACCGCCGGCCCCACTGCCTGGCCGACCAGGTCAAGTAATAAGTCGTGACGGGTGGTGATGACCTCACCGTGAATGGAGTCGATCACGGTACCGACCCGGTAGCGGGCAATATCCGGCACTTCGTTCAGGCGTAAGCGATAAGAGGTCGATGGTTGTCCCTCCGGCACAGGCGGTACATTCATAAGTAGCTGCCGCCGCTCCTGGTCCACGTTGGTGACCACAAACCCCTTGAGCTGAACCCGATCACCAATCCTGATCGGGAGCAGCGGCAGATTGGAGCCCGGTTCGACCAACCGGACCTCATCTTTTAAGGAGGTAGAGACCGGCTTGATCAACAAATTAACCGGCAGCACCGTATCGTAGTCTGTCCGCATTTGAAACGTACGATTCGTGCGGTTATCCAACCACCAGTTTGGTCCCATAATCTCAAAGAGACGATTTTCCAGGACCCAACACAGGTCATCGACATCGGCCTGTTGATAATAGTCGTGCAGGCTTTGCACTCTAAAGGTGCCGCTACCCACCAGGGCATAGCGTAAACCGCCCCACAGGCTGTCGGTCGGGAAAACGGGGGGGACCTCAAGGCGGGCAATGTTTGGTAGTGTATGTTCGACCCAGGTTTGATAAGCCTGCCATTCTTGACGGATCAAACCGATGGGCGCTATTTTGACAACCGCCGGCAACCGGGCTCTACCCCCTGATTCCACCAGGCGAACCCGGAAAACGCGGCTGCCGCTAAAGCCACGGCCAAACTCAGCTTCAATGGCAATCTGGCTGAAGGTGCTGAACATCGTCCGCAACACGGTTTCTATTTCAGCGGTTAAGTTAATACGACCGGCCACTCTGATATCTGACCCGTTATCGCTCACCCAGTCCTCCTTCTCAATCAAACATTTGATGAAGATTGATAGGTTCTAAGCCCCCCCCCGGCCCCCCAAGGGGGGGAATCTGGTCATCGCTCCCCCCTGTGGGGGGTGGGGGGGCCATCCAGGGCACTCAAACAGTCACTGACTCTGTATCACTCAGCATTTCACCATAGATCGTTAACTTTGTAAAGTATATCATAAACATGTCGAATTTTCCTAAAAACTGTCTTAACAGTATATTGAATCCATTCTTACATCTCTCAGTAAAATGAGTATACGAAAATTAGAAATTCCACAAAACCAGCCCCGATTCACCGCCTTGACCGGCTTGTGCTATAATGGACTGATGAGGGACCAACCTGTTCATATCGGACTGAACGCGCACCTGTTGTCGCTGAGCCAGTCGTATCGAGGGGCCGGGATCAGTTGGTATATGGTTAATCTACTCAAGAACCTGGCTCAGGCGTCGCCAGATTTTTATTACAGCGCCTTTTTAAGCGACCGTACCTTTCAATCGCCAGGGCTGGCCCTCCATGTGAGCCGGTGGCCAACCCGGCGGCCGGTGGTCCGGATTCTGTGGGAGCAGTTTGTGCAGCCGCTGGCCTTGCGCCGGGCCAGGGTTGATTTACTGCACGCTCTGGCCTTTGTGGCCCCGCTGGTCGCGCCCTGCCCCTTTGTGGTTACTGTGTATGATCTCAGTTTTGTGCGTTACCCGGAAGCCTTCCGGCCTTTTAACCGCTGGTACCTCCGTCGATTTACGGCCCAGTCGGTCAAACGGGCCAGAGCGGTCATTACCATTTCGGAAAGCACGCGGCAGGATGTGATCAATTTTTTGGGGGTACCGCCGGAGCGGGTGCATACAGTTTATTGCGGGGTGGATGAGAATTTTCGTCCGCTGCCTGAAGCGGACGTAGCTGCCTTCAAAGCGGCCCGCCAGTTGCCCGAGACCTTTATTTTATTTTTGGGCACGTTGGAGCCGCGCAAAAACGTGGCTGGCCTGATTCGGGCCTACGCTTCCTGGCGAGTGCGGGAGCCAACTGCCCCCCCGCTCATTTTGGCGGGGGGCAAAGGCTGGTACTATGCCAAAATTTTTGAGCTGGTGGAGTCGCTCAACCTGACGGAATCTATACGCTTTCCCGGCTATATACCTCAGGCAGAGTTGCCTTTGTGGTATAATGCTGCTAAGCTATTTGTTTACCCGTCCCATTTTGAGGGGTTTGGCTTGCCGGTTCTGGAGGCTATGGCCTGCGGCACGCCGGTGATTACCAGTACGGTTTCGTCGCTACCGGAAGTGACGGGCACCGATGGCGCTGCTCACTTAATCGACCCGGCCGATACCGAAGCCCTGGCCGAGGCGATGGCCCAACTGATGAACCAACCTGATTGGCGGGCCTCGATGTCGGAGCGAGGGCTGGTTCAGGCCACCGGATTTCACTGGGCCAAGACGGCCCAGGAAACCGTCGCTATTTACCGGAAAGTGTTGGCTTTATGAAACGCCTCGAAGTTCTGTTTACCAATCAAAAAGTGGCCAGTGTAGCCTGGGTGTTGGCCGATATATTTCTGATCAACGTGGCCTGCATCCTGGCTTACTGGGTGCGGTACGACTTGCAGCTCTTCCGGGCAGTAGACCCGGCGTATGACGTGGCTTACTGGGTTTATTGGCCGTTTGTAGCCATGTTTACCCTACTGCTCATTCTGGTCTATCGCCAGCAAGGAGTCTATCACCTACGCCGCCAAATCTCCTGGTTCGACGAATTTTATGCCATTGTTAACGGCACCGCCACCGGCACTATCATCACCATTGTCTTTATCTTCCTCTCTCGACCCGCCTTTTATTCCCGCATTATTTTTATTTACGCCGGCCTCTTATCGATAGCCCTATTGGGTTTGAGCCGGCTGCTGAAGGTGATGCTGCTGCGGCGGATGCGCCGCCAGGGTATTGGGACCAAGCAGGTATTGATCGTCGGGGTAGGCGAGGTAGCCCGGACCGTGATGCGAGCAGTGGTGGCTAACCCCGAATGTGGTCTGAACATCATTGGTTTTCTGGACGACAATCCGGTCAGGGGTGAAACCGATATTGGCCGTTTTAAGGCCCTGGGTAGTACTGATAACCTGATTCACATCTTACTGGAGGAAGAAATTGATGAGGTCATTATCACCCTGCCCTGGCAATATCACCGCAAAATCATCAGCGTGATGGCCCACTGTGAGCGTCAGAACGTGCGGGTTCGGATCGTGCCGGACTTATTCCAGATGACGCTCAATCGTATGCAGATCGAGGAAATTGCCGGGGTGCCGATGATCGGCATCAAAGAAGTCAGCATCAGCGGTCTCAACCAGTTGGTCAAGCGTACCATCGACGTGGTTCTTTCGGCCCTGGCCCTGTTTTTGGGGGCGCCCCTGATGGCGCTCATTGCCCTGATGATCAAAATGGAGTCGCCGGGACCGGTGCTGTTCCGGCAGGAGCGAGTCGGCAAAAATGGGCGCCGGTTTATGCTGTATAAGTTTCGCTCGATGACCGAAGGGGCGGAACAACAACAGGAAGCTTTAGAAGCGTTGAACGAGGCCGATGGTCCTCTCTTTAAGATCAAAGATGACCCGCGAGTGACTCGGACAGGGAGATGTTTACGCCGGCTCAGTCTGGACGAATTTCCCCAGTTCTACAATGTGCTACGGGGGGAGATGAGCCTGATCGGGCCTCGCCCCCCCTTACCGGCCGAGGTGGAGCAATATCAGGAGTGGCACAAACGCCGCCTGGAAGTTTCGCCCGGCATCACCGGGTTGTGGCAGGTCAGTGGTCGCTCGGAGCTAACCTTTGACGAAATGGCCATGCTGGATATTTATTACATTGAAAATTGGTCACTGGGCCTGGATACCAAGATTTTGTGGCAAACCATTCCCAGGGTTATTTTTGGTGATGGGGCCTATTAGCCCCGGTCTGCTTCCTCTGTTTTAGCAGAGTCAGCTTTCTCCTCAGAGTCTACAGCTTCTTCTTCCGTTTTCACCACCGGCATATCCAGGGTATTCGCGCTGGCTATTTCCCTGGCCGCCGGGGTGATCACCTCTTCCGAATCGGTATCGGTCGTATCGGCCAGGTCTAAAGCCAGGGTAATCCGCCCGTTGAGGCGATCTATCTCTTGCTTAACCCGGTTAAGTTCCTGCTGGGCAAAATCGATATTGATGGTCAATTCCATGGGCGCATCGGGTCCCAGGGTCAGGCGTTCCTCTTCTAAGGTTTGCAATTTCTGTTGCCAATCGGCCGCCTGCTTGTTGAGGGAATCCAGGGCCAATTCTACAACCGACGGAATTTCGGGGATATCAACCTGCGGCCGATCGGCCAAATTGGGAATGGCCATATTCAGGGTATGATCGATTTCATACAGCAGGGTGTTACAGCGTTGGTATAAAGCACCAAAATTGGTCAGGTTTCGTCGATAGTTGGTCAGTCCAAAAACGCCAAAAGCACCCAAAATCAGTAACATCCCCCCACTACTGACGCAACAGCCCAGGCCATTGATAATGGGGTCTTCCAAAATAATGGAGTTTACACCCAACCCAACCAGGGCCAGGATCACCCCCAAAATGACAATGCCGGACAGGCGGGGTAAAATCACCCGCTGAGAACGATGGGCCAGCATATCTTCGGTGATTGCTCTGGTCACTTTTTTATCAAAACCACGATCTTTTAGCAACGTTTTCGCTTCAAGATGTAGCTGGTTGAATTGCTCATTGTGGGCATTGCTCTGTTCGTCGGCGGGCAGGGAAGCAATGGCATTTTGAAAAGCCAATAGAGAAGCCCGCAAGCGTTGTAATCGGTCTAATTCTGACCGGGTGAAAGTAATAGCTGATTCGGTCATAAAAAGATAAGCCTCTTTGGATGGGTTCAAATTTACCGGGAGATTATAGCAAATGTGTGAGCTTATGACAAAGAGCCAGATCGGTTCAAGAAGCAAAGAAAAAGCCCTTACCCTGGTAGGTAAGGGCTTTAGTTTTTTCTACAGGAGGGCTGACCGGCAATCAAATATTATTAATTTTGATACACGCTTAAAAGATCGTGGTTGACATTGATGGCCACGCTTAACTCAACACTCTGGCCGAGGGCCAAATCCACGGTACCGGTTGTGGCCACAAAAGGCAAACTGGCCGTGTAATTGTAGCGGCCGGGAGGCAGGCTGACCGTCCGTTCAGCATTGTCGACAATCATGTAGGTTTGATGGTTGATGGTAAAGACCAGCGTATCGCCGGTATAATTCTTGACGAGAAGGCCCTCAGGTTTCGTCGTCGTGTCGAGCACAGTCGGGGCCACCTGACCACCGGTGGCCGGTAAGGTCGCCGGGGCCGAGTCAGGCTGGCTGGCCTGGACCTGACCGGTTAAATCCTCTTCAGCCAGGCGCAGGGTGACCGGCGGCAGAAACTCGAACTCGTCACCAATGTCATATTCTACCGGCTCCGGCAGATTAGCGGAAATGCCCAAACCGGTTATCTGGCCGGCCACAACCATTACTTCACCGTTGAGGCTGCCGTTGGGCACGCTGACGGTATAGCGGTAAAACCCGGGAGATACGTCAATCTCCAACCGGCCCGGAATGCCATTGGTCTGCGGCGGCACTTTGTAAAGCTGACCGTTCAGATCAACTACCAACTCATCGCGGCCATAATAGTTGATCCAGGCAATACGCCCCATCCCGGTAGCCGGCGCGGTGGGTTGCCAGGTATCGACCACAGGCACTTCTTCGACCGGCGCAGCAAAGGGATTGAAATCAAATACATCAACGTAATCTTTGACATCGCCCACGACGATGCCATTCCGATCCACCGGTACCTCCGTTCGGCCCAGGCGGACCGCTTTGGCCACGAACCCACCTGGCGAAATGGTGAACTCACCCGCCGAACCCGGTCCCCCAGGGATGTTAGCCGCATATTTATGCTCCCCCACGGCCAGTTGTAATACCAGCCGCCCCCCTTCGGGCACGATGTCGGTGCCAGGGATGGTATAGGTCACATCGTCCAGATCAAGAAAGATTTCCCGGCCAATAAAGTTAACAAAGATAAAATTCTCGCTTCCCCCCTGCTCAGCGTGAGTCGCCGGGGCGAAGGTGATGATCAAAGCCACCACCACCAGTAGACCAAACATCGACAAAAGACTCTTCTTCAACATAATCTCACTCCTCATATCAAAAATTTGTACCAAAATATAAGAATTCACTAACTTACACATTTATATTATACTCAGCACTTGCCAAAACCTTCAAAAACAGGAGTTTTTTTTGGCAACTTCACGACTGACCAATTGTTCATTACTCATTGTTAAGATACTGTTGGCGAATTTATGTTAAGTAGGTGCGAGAGCCAGAAACTTGGAACGGCGGGTCTGTGCCTTTGGTCTTTCATTCAACCAAGCCCAGAGCCGGCTCAAATTCATAGCCGCTGCGATG
>DAOUMU010000003.1:0-8616 GCA_034409055.1 Anaerolineae bacterium | reverse complement strand
TTAACAAAATAATAATCAGTTTAGCCAGTAAGACCGGTTCAGCAATTTTGGCCGGGTAAGCGGGTAACAAATCCAGATAACATAAGCTTTTCCAACGGCGGAAACACCATTCGATCTGCCAGCGAATACGATAGAAAGCCAAGACCAATTTTGTAAATTTCCCGGTTGGCTCGATTAAGCTGGACAGTTCGAAAAGTGAAAGGTCTCCAGATGGGCTGGCTCGGCTGGCCACTTTCAGCTATGCTGGCTGAGTGGTGCAGTGGCATAATATGCGCCACTTGTTCAAAACTACGGTCGTAGCCGGCCTTTTCCAGGGCGGTGAGGATGGTCGGATCATAGAGACCACCGGTGGCTTCGGCAGCCCACAAAGCAATTTCCACAGCATCTAATAAAATCGGACTGGTCTGAAATGCTTCCCGCCCATTAGCATTGAGCCGGGATAGCTCGCTGTTAGGATCAAAACGAGACAGACGTTTCTCAACACTGTTAAACAATCGCTGCACGTCGATCAGGACGGCGCTATCGGTTTGGCTGTAGAGCCAGGTTTGCACCCTGGTGTTCATAGCTTTGAAAGAGTAGCCGTTCCAACGCCAATTTACCGGAACGTTGCTGACCATAGTTGTCATCTGGAAAACCTTTCTGCAAACGATACGTCAATTTTTATGCCGGAATAACGTCTTGTTTTTAGTTCAGATCAACGTTATGAAAAAACGGTGAACTCTTCAAGACAAAACGGGGGGATGCGGGTCAGCAATTTCTACGACCCACCAGAACTGTTGCCACTGCCGCCGCCACCACCCCCAGCAGTACCACCGCCGCCGCCACCACCACCACCACCAGCCGCTTGCCATTTGATCAAAAACGGTTCGCTATCACGGCCAGTGTCGGCGATGAAATGCTTGGTGTCGCCCTCAAGATAGCCTTTGATAATCCCAATTTGCCAGGTGTATAGGCCAGGTGTCCACCCAGGCCAGGGTCGCAGTTCATATTCTGTTGACTTGGTCCAATCAACAAACGCTGAATCAGGGCTGCCAACGGGTTTGATTTTGATATCAAAGAACTCGTCTTCAGCCAATTCGCCATAATAAGTCCAACGCAAGATGGTATTGCCAAAAACGTCAACCCCATCGGGGGGAGAATAACCAACAGGCAGGCTACCCACCGGCGCAACTGTGGTCGTCGTGGGTACAACCGGCAGGGGAGCCAATGTTGGTAGCGCTGGTTGCACTGGTGCCCAGGCGGCAAGCGTAGGCCAGGGGGTGGGTGTAGGCCAGGAAGTAGGTGTGGGCCAGGGAGTCTTTGTTGGGGTGGAGGTCCAGGTGGGAGTAGCCGTTGGGGGAACGGGGGTCGGTGTTAAAGTGGGGGATGGCGTGAAAGTAGGCGTCGATGAAGGTAACCCCTGGGCGTTAGCAGTGTTGTCAAATACGGTGATCGTATGGCTGCATCCAGTAACCAGGCTGGCCAGTCCTATGGTAGCCAGGATGGCTTTGGCTCCAGGTCGGGTTCGACCTTTGGCTGGCTTTGCTTGCTTGGATTTGAAATGTTGTCGAACATTTAACATAATTATTTTCCTACACGCTTGCTAGTGGGCTCATCTCTTTATCAATCATCGTCATCGTCATGGTCATGGTCATGGTCATCATCGTCATCACTATGGTTACCGTGTTCACCACCACCACCGTCATCATCGTCTCCACCACCGTTGCTGTGTGAAGCTCTTTCAAAGGCAGCAGCGGCTATCGCCTGCTGGGTGGCGATCTCGTTGTAAGCAGTTTGCAACTGGGCATACGTCGCTTCTATGTGCTGCTGAAGCTGTTGTTCGGTGTTAGCCATATCAGCCTGTAAAGTGGCCAATTGATCTTGATAGGTTATGCCATCTGTTTCAATGGCTTGCTGAAGTTCCGTCCCATAGGTCTGAATAGCTTGAACATTGACTGTAGTTTGCTCTATCTGGGCCTTCAGATCGGTCAGTTGAGCCTGCAACCGAGCAATCTCAGCCTGAGAAGTATTGTCTAATTCAGTCAGAGCTTGTTGACTCTGGGCAATCTGGGCTTGCCAGGCCGCTTCGCGTTCTTGCATCATAGCTTCAATTTCTTTTTGCCCGTTTTGGAGCTGGCTAGCCTGGGTTGTAGGCTCAACATTCACCTCCTGGACAATCGAGGGGGTGGACGGCTTGTTTTCCGTCTCCTGGCTGGCTTGGGTTGGGCTAATAAGAGTTAATAGGGTGAGAACAAAAATGGTGATGGTAACAATGGCGGTTAAACCACCGGCAATTATTAAAGCTGCACTGCGTTTCATCAGAATATCTCCTTTCGTTTTCTGCTAATCGTTTTACGATAATTTTACCGCCCCAGTTGGGCGTTGGCTTCGGCCAATCTGGTTTGAGCCTCATTTAATTGGGCTTGCAATTGAGCATAGCGGTCGTTGTACTGATTCTGAGCCTGCTGCAATTGACTCTGATAAGCCGCCAGACGTTCAGCGCGGGTCGTTTCGAGTTGATCGACCTGGGCCAGCAAGTTTTGCTCTTGAGTTATTAGATCATTCAGTTGATTTTGAGCAGCAGTAATTTGAGTGGTGGCATCCTGTATCTGGGCCTGATAAATGGCCTGTCGCTCTTGCAGAGCTTGGTTCAACGCTTCCAGTTGAGCCTGGTAGGTTGCCTCTCGTTCGGCCATAATAGTTTCAAGTTGAGCTGTATTCTCTGTGACCACAGGAACTTCTATTAGCTCTGCAGGAGGTGATCCAACCACCACCGGCTGTTCCACTATCGATTCGGGAGGCTGTTCTGCGGGTAAAAAACTGAAGATACCGACAACCAGAACAATCAAAAGGGTCAAACCTCCGGCTAATAAGGGACCTAAATTTTTCATCTTTTTGTACTCCTTTTCCATATAAGTTTGGCAAAGCTCAAAATTCTACTTTAGAGCTTAGACCAAGCTCATGAAGGGTTGATGAATTATCTATGAAAGTTTTTTAATGGGGGACTTTTTGGTTGAGATCACATCCACAAAATCCGCGTTCTTACCGAAATCTGATATGGTCATAGCAAACAAAAACTACCTGTCAGTAGCGACAGGTAGTTTAATCAGTCTCAATTCAAAACAAGATGAGAGGCGGTTTATCCAACCCACAAATCGAGTTATGTAAGGTAAGTTGCTAACTTGCCCACAGCGCCGTTGACAAGTTGGCAACTTGTGCTACAAAAAAAGAATTTTCATCTCAAGTTACGGATGCCTCAGACGGTAACCAGACTATAAAGGCCGTCCCCTGTCCTACCTCACTGGTGACTTCAATACGTCCACCGTGAGCTTTGACCAGCCGGTCAGCAATGGCCAGGCCCAGTCCGCCTCCGCTGCTGCCATCCACATCTGATGCACCGCGCGAACGAGCTTTATCAACGCGGTAAAATCGTTCAAATAGGTAGGGTAAGTGTTCGGCGGGAATACCGGGGCCAGTATCGGCAATAGTAATACAGACCTGTGCATCTTGAGAGATAGCGGTTATATTGACCGCTCCACCGGGGCCAGAATATTTGATAGCGTTATGAATCAAATTGATAAAAAGGCGAGCCAGTTTGATCGGGTCGGCTTCAATGGGCAAAACATCAGGGATGTCAAGATTGAGGGCAATATTTTTTTTGAGCGCACTGGGCATTAAATTGGCGGCCTCTTTGGTCAGCAACTCCGATAGATTAAAACGCTTAAGTTGTAATGGATATTGGTTATTGTCGGCGCGAGCCAACAGAAATAAATCTTCGACCAGCGTAGTTAAGCGGTCGGCCGTCTGGTTGATCATTTCCAACGTTTCCCGATATTCCGTAACACTACGAGGACGGTTAAGAGCTACTTCCACATCGCCCTTGAGGATGGTCAGGGGGGTGCGCATCTCGTGAGAAGCGTCGGCAATAAATCGCTTTTGTCGCTCAAAGGCATCCTCCAAGCGGGCTAGCATTTGATCAAAGGTATCGGCCAGCCGGCCCAGTTCATCGTTGGGCAGCTTAAGGTGCAAACGCTGATGCAGGTCATCGGCACTAATTTGGCGAGCAGCACGGGTAATACGATCTATGGGAGCCAGTGCACTGGTAGCCAGAAACCAACCACCCACACTGGCAGCCAGTAAGGTAAAGGGAATACTTAAAGCCAGGAGCACAATAAGCTGACGTTGGACTTCCTGGATATGCTGGTAGCTTTCGGCTATTTGGATCACGCCTGCCCCTTGTTGTTCAATGACGAAAGGGGCAGTGTAAAGCCTGATAGGGGTGTTATTGGCCAGGGTGGCATATTCCAGTTGGGCACCAATCGTTTGAGTTATGACAGAGTCAAACGAGGCCCCATCAAAATACCCTGGGTCGGTCAGAGGTCGTCCTTCAGGATCTAATATACGCCAGAAGATACCTTCTTCCGGGATATACCTTAATTTTATCTCGATATCGTCGCCCTGCTTTTTGTGCTGCCCCTCCTCATCGTCCTCATATTCTTCCCTCTCATTTGCCCCGTCGAATTTGATGTTACCAATAACTTGTTCAGCTTCACGCTGCAAGTGATTATCAAGAGCCATCACCAGGCTTCGATTGAGACCGATGTAAACCACCGCCCCGAAAATCACCAAAATAAGAAAGAGAATAGCCATATACCATAGTGTCAGACGTAAGCGAATGTTCATTCTGGATCGTCTATTCTGTAGCCTACACCACGCACAGTGTGAATGAGAGGAGGTTCGCCATTAGCCTCCAGCTTCTGGCGTAGATGACGCACGTAAACATCCACCACATTGGAGGCGCCATAATAATCATATCCCCAGATATGTTCCCGGATGAGGGTACGGCTTAGAGGGCGACGGGCATTGCGCAAGAGATATTCCAACAAGGCATACTCTTTGGGTGTAAGTTCTATCTCACGGCTGCCCCGTCTGGCCTGGTGAGTAATGGTATCCAGGCTTAAGTCAGCTAACTGTAAAGTGGTGCTGGGAGTGGCTACGGTCGTCATTCGACGGGTCAAGGCCCGAATACGTGCTAGCAACTCCTTAAAAGCAAAAGGTTTGGG
The DNA here is from genome assembly GCA_034409055.1 of Anaerolineae bacterium. Lineage (GTDB taxonomy): Bacteria > Chloroflexota > Anaerolineae > 4572-78 > J111 > DAOUMU01. The sequence continues at coordinate 3,574 of DAOUMU010000003.1, read as the reverse complement.
TAAATAGTCATCAGCCCCAACATCCAGACCGGTTACCCGGTCATCTACCTCATCACGAGCAGTGAGCATGAGGATCGGGGTGGCCACACCACGCTCACGGAGGATGCGACAGACTTCAAAACCATTCAATCCAGGTAACATAATATCCAGTAAAATGACATCATATTGAGCTCCGGCCACCCAATCCAGAGCGGACGGGCCATCGGTGGCCACATCTACGGCATAGCTCTCCTCTTCCAGGCCTTTTTTTAGAAATCTGGCAATTCGTTTTTCGTCTTCTACCACCAAGACACGCATAATCAAAACCTGCCGAATCTACTGACGATAACACAAATTATACACGATAGAGCATAGTCGTGGTTGATTAAAGGTCAATGAATTTTTAATGAAAATTTTTTCATCAAAAATATCCACAGTAATTAATGATCGGACACATTTATACCGGCAAAAGCGGCGGGTAAGTCGAAGAAAGTCAGGAGAATTATCGACCAAGCCAAAACAAACGAGAGGCAGAGTTGGCAGTTATATGCTCCAGATGACACCCCCCCCACAGATCGGACGGATGCTCTCGTTGCAGGATGGTTATAACAAATCGACCGCCTTTATAAACAAAGACGGTCGATGTGGCGGGGAGGGTGGGATTCGAACCCACGGTCGAGTCGCCCCGACAACCACTTAGCAGGCGGCCCCAATCGTCCACTCTGGCACCTCCCCTGATCAAGCTAATTGCCTCTGGCGGAGGGAGAGGGATTCGAACCCCCGGAGACCTTGCAGCCTCAGTGGTTTTCAAGACCACCGCAATCGACCACTCTGCCATCCCTCCAACGTTCGAGTAAGCCTTATTTTAGCAGAGGAATGACTTAAAGTCAATTGAGAATTAGACAGGCCTGTGGTAGAATGAATTATGAAAAGATTTTTTATAGTTGAAAGGAATTGTTTATGACAGAGTCTGGACCCGAGCCTCAAAAATCATTTGGGCTACAACAACAAACGACCGACACATCCCGGCAGCCTTTGGAGGTCTATCACCTTTCGCACGACCTACGTGGCCCCCTGAATTCAATTTTGGGGTTTGCTGAATTACTACTGGAGGGAATTGAAGGGCCTTTAAACGAAAACCAGGAAGCAGATATTGCCGCCATTTATCAGAGCGCCCAAAATCTCCTGCGGTTGATAAACAACGTGGTTGATCTGAGTAAATTAGAAGCCAACCGGCTGAATTTTGAGTTCCAAACCGTGGACTTGAGCCAAATCATTAAAAACATCGTCACCTTTGATTTTGGCACAAACAAGCCGGAGCAGGTTGAATTGGTGGCCAAGGTACCGGACACGCTTCCACCGCTCTGGGGGGACCACAGCCGGATTGAGCAAATGATTATGAGCTTGGTGCGGTTCGGTTTTCAGAGGAAGAAAACGGGCCGGGTGACCATTACCGCCAAAAGTGATGGCCAAGAAACGACCGTCCAGGTCGGCATTGACGGGTTAACCCTGTCAGCCGAACACGCGGCAGAACTTTTTGAGCTTATTGTGCATATTGACGCGGCCGGTCGTAGTCATTTGGGCCAGGGTGGCCTGGAGTTACCCCTCACCCAGCGCCTGGCCGAAAAGCACAATGGCCGGGTTTGGGTAGAGAATGATGAGAACTTCGGCACCATCTTTTACTTAAGATTGCCGGTCCATAATGTAACAAACGAATCTTAACGAATAGAATTTGTCCAAAGACCAACGACGAACGACGAATAAAGTTGGTCATTCGTCCCTGGTCTTTCGTTTGCTTCTATCTTCAGCCAAGTTGTGTTATAATAATATTATGTGAAGATAGAGGAAGATAAATGTCGCCTAAAAGTAAGTATTACCCCCTTTTTGAATACCTGCAGCAGCAACCGGACTCTGGGCTGATCGAATTGAGCTTTGCCGAAGTTGAAACCATCCTGGGCAAGTCTCTACCTCCCAGCGCCCTGACCACGCGGGCCTGGTGGGCCAACAGCCAAACGCCTCATGCCCAGGCCTGGCAGGAGGCCGGTTGGCTGGTCGACGATGTGAATTTTGCCGACAAGCTGGTTGTCTTTCGTCCAGATCGGATTACCTACCGGGTGACTCCCATCCGTAAATCTCAAAGCTGGACCGGGGCGCAGATTAAGGCCCTGCGCGAATTTACCGGCTGGACCCAACAAGAACTGGCCGATCGGCTGGCCGTCCGCCAGCAAACTGTCAGCGATTGGGAAGTGGGCCACCACACCGCCCGCCGCTCGATGGGCAAGCTGCTGCAAATGGTCGCCGAGGAAGTCGGCTTCCCCTACGACACAGATTCCACAAATAAAAATTGACTCTTGACATTAACACGAAAACGTGTTAATATATCTATTGTTAAGTGAGCTCGTAGCTCACTTAAATTTTAATCTATTATACACGTATTCGTGTTATCTTGTCAAGAAAGGAGGCATCATGAAAAAGTATCCCTTACCGGAGTTGGTCCAGAAATGGGCACGCGAGGAAGTGACTGTGGAACAGGCCATCGGCCAGATTCTGCTGTGGATCATGGCCCTGGCAGAGCGCGTGACCAAGTTGGAGGCCAATCGGTCAAAGCCCCATAGCCAGAGCACAGTTAAAAATTAGGAATGGTGTCTGGCCAGCAGAGACTGGAAAACTGACGAAGTGCCTGACACACCCCGTCAGTTTTCCAGTGTGCCATTTTGAATTCTTGAGAGTGAAGTTGATTGTCAACAATGAACAAACGTGCTAAGACAAAAAATTATTGTTGCTCATTAGCAACAATAAGGGGATTTGGTTGGAAGGGGGTGTGGAGCGTTTTGGTTTCGGCGTGGCCGGAAGAAGAGGAACGAGGGAGAGGGCGGTGATTTCGGAATTGGCATTTGAGCTTGCACAGGGTTGTGAATATGCGGTATACTATTATGTAAGGGGTATATCAATAACTGTTGGGCGGCTGGTTGCAATCCGAAGTTTTATCAAATCGGTGGTTTTGGTATCGGCCACCTGCAAAATCGATAATATCAGGAGTGAAAATGATTATTTGGGACGATTCTATGAGTACTGGGATACCGATAATTGATGAACAGCACAAAATGCTTTTCCAGAAGTTCAACGATTTTTCCGAGGCGATGTCTGAAATGACAGCCAGAGAAACCGCAGGTGAAATTTTAGATTTTCTCCAGTTCTATGTAACCTGGCATTTCGGGCAGGAAGAGAAGTGTATGAATGAATACAAATGTCCGATTGCAGCCAAAAATAAACAGGCTCATGCCGAATTTATTAACACATTCGGTCAGTTCTACACACAATGGCAAGAAGGAACCATGACCCCGAATCTGGTAAGCAAGACTTACATAGAATTGGAAAAGTGGCTTGTGAATCACGTTCTACGGGTGGATACTCAACTTCGTCCATGTGTAGAGAAGTGAGTTAAACAAGCAGAATGCTCCGCCCATTGGGAAGTTGCACGCAGATAAAGAGACTCAGTAGATCCAATTTTCAAGCTCGGAGCGGACCACAGTCCGCGTTTTGGCCGCTGGACTGTGGTCCAGCTAGAGCAAATTTGGATGTACTGAGACTGAGT
>DAOUMU010000002.1:0-10314 GCA_034409055.1 Anaerolineae bacterium | reverse complement strand
GGATGGAGCAGATTGCCCTGGCTATGGAAAACATCAACCAGGCCACGATGCAAAGCCTGGCCTCAACCCGTCAGGCGGAAAAGGCGGCCCGAGACTTGTCGGCTGTGGCCCAGCAGATGGAGGCCCTCGTAGCCCAGTATAAACTGAATTAAAAGATAAGTCTCTGATCCCGTAGCTACGGCATCCCTATGCTGTAGCTATGGCATCCCCATGCCGTAGCTACAGCATCCCCATGCCGTAGCTACAGCCAGGGCCAGTGACGTAAAGCGTAAAACGTGAAATAGATACGTGACGCTTGACACATGACACTTGATACCTAAACGGAGTGATTTATGGGCTTAAGCGCGGAGATACGCCGACAACTGATTGAGAGCTTTAAAGCTGAACAGGGCGAACATGTCCAGAAAATCAACGAAGGCTTGTTAGCGTTGGAGAAAAACAATGAAGTAGCTACGGCATCCCCATGCCGTGGCAATGGCCGGCGGCAGGCCCTGCTGGATGAGATTTTCCGCGAAGCGCACAGCCTTAAAGGGGCAGCACGGGCGGTGGGAATGACCATTATTGAAAGTCTGGGCCATGCCCTGGAAGACCTGCTCTTGTGCGCCAAAGAAGGCCGCCTGACCTTTTCCCCCGACCTGTTTGATTTGCTCTACGAGACCCTCGACGCAGTTGAGTTAGTGATGGACCAGGTTGAGGCTGGTAAATCGACTCCCCCGGCCAAGGTGCTGGCCCTACTGGCTCGCCTGGAGGAAGCCAGGGAAGCTGTTCCCGCAGCCAAGGACCATCTTGACGGACACACGCAGGAAAGTAAAAACCAGGGAGCAGAAGAGCCGGAAAGCGAGGCGGCCGAGGCGCAGGAAAACCGGCTGCCTGAGGTTCAACCTGAAGGGAAAAATAGGGGGAGTGGGTCAGACGAAACCATCCGAGTTTCGGTTAATAAGCTGGATGTTTTAATGGCCCAGTTTAGCGAATTGCTGGGGGCCAAAATCCGGGCTGAACAACGTCTGGCTGAAGTGCGCGAACTGCAGGGCTTTGCCGCCGAGTGGCACAAAGAATGGCTGGCTTTACGCAGCCACTACAGTCGCCTGATCCGCAACGGTCAAAACTCTGCCCCGGACAGGCAGGCCCAGAGCGCAGATAGAGGTAATGGCCCCTGGCCGGACAAGGATGTAGCTAGCCTGATCAACTTTACTACGTACAATCAAGAGCAACTACGCGCCTTTAACACTCAGGCCAATATGCTCTATCGCCAGTTGTCTAATGACACTATGCGCATGTCCTTGATGATCGATGAGTTACAGGAAGAGATCAAACGGGTTCGCATGTTACCCCTGTCCACCATCACGGCTACCTTTGGCCGGATGGTGCGTGATCTGGCCCGGGAGCAAGGTAAACGGATCACCTTGACGATCGCTGGCAGGGAGACGGAACTGGACAAACGAGTTCTGGAGCAGATCAAAGATCCTCTCATTCACCTGCTCCGTAACGCCGCTGACCACGGGATTGAAGCTCCTGCAAAACGTGAGGCAGCGGGCAAACCGGCGGATGGACATATTGTTCTGTCGGCCAGCCAGCAGGGAAACAGTGTGGTCATTACAGTCAGCGATGATGGGGGTGGGCTGGATTTGCCGGCCATCCGGATGGCTGCCGTGCGTAAAAGGGTGTTGAGTGGCCTGGATGCCGAGAAACTAAGTGAGACGGATACGGCGAACCTCATCTTCAACTCTGGCCTGTCGACCAGCAGAATCATCACCGACATCTCCGGGCGAGGTGTGGGCCTGGATGTGGTCCGTCAGAATGTGGAAGAGTTGCACGGCACCCTGGAGGTGAATTTTGCGCCGGGCCGGGGCACCATCTTTACCATGACCTTACCCTTAACCCTGGCCAGTTCACGAGGCTTGCTAGTGCGAGTAGGTGAGCAAATCTTTGCTCTGCCTCACGTGAGTACGGTGGAACGTATGCTCCACGTCAAGCGAAGCGACATAGCCAGCGTGGAGGGTAAAGAGGCCATTACCTACCAGGGTAAACCGGTGGCCCTGGCCTGGCTGGCTGATCTGTTGGCGTTGCCTCAAAGTGCCCGAAATGGCAACAAACTGACCATTGTCATCGTCACGGTGGCCGAGAAACGACTGGGGCTCATTGTCGATGACCTGGTTGGGGAACAAGAGATTGTGATGAAGAGTTTGGGTAAACAACTGGCCAAGGTAGGGGGCCTGGCCGGGGCCACGGTGCTCGGTTCGGGGCAGGTTATCCTGGTACTGCATACGGCTGACCTGGTGAAATTGGCGACGCGGACTCGATCACGCTCGTCCGTGACCCCCACCCATCCGGGTACAGGAGATACTAATCACCAGGAGACAGCGCAACGTAAAACCATCCTGGTGGTAGATGACTCCATCACCACCCGCACCTTGGAAAAGAACATTCTCGAAGCCGCCGGCTATGAGGTCAAGTTGGCCACGGATGGAGAGGAGGCACTGGGATTACTGGTGTCCGACGGTCTACCCAACCTGATTATATCCGACATCAATATGCCCCGCCTGGATGGTTTTGGCTTGACCAGCCGGGTTAAACAAGATGATCGCTATGCCGATGTTCCGGTGATCCTGGTCACTTCGCTGGACTCGCCGGCCGACAAGGCTCGGGGAATTGAAGTGGGCGCAGATGCTTACATTGTCAAAAGTAGTTTTGACCAGGGTAATCTGCTCGAAACGATTGAACAATTGGTGTAAAAGACACGCAACACGCAACACGCCTAATATCGAAAGGGATCGATGAAAACTAAAACCACTCCTACTCGTGTACTCATTGTAGAAGATTCACCTGTTGCGCGCGAGTTAATGGTTTCCATTTTGCAGAGTGCACCTGGTTTACAAGTTGTTGGCACGGCTCGTAACGGGGCCGAAGCCGTACGCCTGACCAAGCGGCTCAAGCCGGATGTGATTGCTATGGACGTACATATGCCGGAGATGGATGGCTTTGAAGCGACCCGCCAGATCATGATCGAAGCACCGTGCCCTGTTATCATCGTCAGTGCCAGCCTGGATAAAAACCAACAGGACTTGACGTTTGATGCTTTGCAGGCCGGGGCCTTGTCAGTTATGGAAAAGCCAACCATGTACGATCCGCCCACCGTATACCAGGCCCTGGTTTCTCAGATCAAGTTGATGTCGGAGGTCAAGGTGGTCCGGCGTTGGAACAGGGAACCACGCTCCCCCGGCTCCCCAACCCACAGGGCAAGTGAGGGGGGTGAATACAGTCAACCCCCACCTGTGAAGGAACCACCGGTCCTGAAACGAAATGGCCAATCAAAAATTCAACTGATAGCCATTGCTTCTTCCACGGGTGGACCGGGTATTCTGGCCCAAATTTTGGGCAAGTTGCCGCCAACCTTTCCGGTACCTATTCTGATTGTGCAGCATATTACCACCGGTTTTGGGGCCGGTCTGGCGGCATGGCTCAACCAGCAAACACCGCTTGAAGTACGGCTGGCCCGGCATGCGGATGAGCCAAAAGCTGGCCAGGTGCTCATTGCTCCGGATGATTATCATATGGTAATTAATAGTATGGGGCTCATTTTTTTCAGTAAAAAACCGCCCTCCTATGGCTTACGTCCTTCGGCCGATTATCTCTTTCATTCAGTGGCGCAGGTGTACGGAGCCACAGCCATCGGCGTCATTTTAACCGGTATGGGTAGTGACGGCGCTAGAGGTCTACAAGCTATGCGCGATGCCGGCGCGCACACGATCGCCCAAGATAAAGACACGTGTGTGGTTTTTGGGATGCCGGCCGTGGCCATTGAGTTAGGGGCGGTTGAGCAGATTTTACCAGCCAATAAAATTGCTGCGGCAATTATGGCCCTGGTATGATGGCCGACGAGCCGCTGCCTGCCTCGACTCCATACCTATTTAGAGGCGGTTTCACTGAACATTTACGGCAAAGGAGTTGATTAATATGAGTGTAGAAAGAAAGATTTACGTCAACAACGATTTAGATATCGTTATGGCCCGGCTGCAAGCGCGGGAGTTGGCCAAAGAAATGGGGTTTCGTACCGCAGACCAGGCCCGTATCTCGCTGGCTGCCTCGGAATTGGCCCGTGTTCTGTCCTGGGACAATAACGTTCCCCGTGAAATTGTCATGTCCGATGCCAGCCAAAATGGGCATCAAGGACTTCAGGTAACTTGTGTAGTTGATCTGGAATATGTCCCCAGGAGAGACGAAGCAAATTGGACTAAAGAAAGTTCGGTGCCGAGACGCAGTCTTGCCGGTGCTTGTCACCTGGTCGATGAAAGCATTTTTGAAGCGCAAGGCGAGGAACAGGCTCGAGTGACACTGATAAAATGGTTGAAATGAAAGGATGGCACGATGATGACTGATCATATGACCACGGCCCCCCTAACCCCCCAGCGGGGGGAAGTTGAAATGAAAGGATGGCATGACGATGACTGATCATATAAATACCCATATCGACCCAGGCAATGGACAGAACGCCCTCTCTCCTTCGATTTTAATTGTTGAAGACAGTCCACCCCAGGCGCTTAAACTCAAGCTGGCCCTGGAGAATAACGGCTGTCGTGTTGAGTGGGCCGATACCGGTCTGGATGGTTTGCACATAGCGCAACAACAATATTTCGATCTGATTGTGCTTGACATTGAATTACCCGATATTACCGGCTTCGACGTCTGTCAAAAGCTTAAAGCCGATCCCGAACTGGCCGACATTCCGGTGGTGATGCTAACCACTCGCGACTACGCCGAAGATGTGGCCAACGGATTGGAAGTGGGGGCGGTTGATTACATTCCCAAAGATGCCTTTGCTGAAATCGTGTTATTAGAAACGATTAAACAAATGGCTTAGCGAAACGCAAAGAAGCAACAGGGGTATCCTCTCCAAAAGTAAGGGCGAGGCAAGTTGGAGCGTGGCTTGTTTGCTTCGATCACTATCAATCCGACTTGCCTCGCCCCTGCGTCACCAACAAATTTGGAGAGGATGCCAACAGGGGGATTGCCTCATAAAACCACCAAATTTTTGGGTACTTTATCCCCCAGATATCTGATAAAATGGTGATAAAGTGGGATGATTCGACCCGCTAGGAGCGACAGTGGATACTTCAGATTTGCTTGCCATAGAAGAAGAACTGCTCGTGGTTAACAACTGGCCTATGAGTTTGGATGCCACCCGCGAGCAGTTGCAGAAAGCCCAAAAACGCCTGGAACGGTATCGTGCTGCCCTCCGTCTGGCGGATGTTGAAATTAAGCGGCGCAACCGGGATATTATTGCGCTCACCACCTTTGCCTACCAAGCCAGTCGCGTTGCCGACCCCACCACCTTGCTCAAACTGGCTTTGGTCCAGGCCCTGGAAACCATTAACGCACCCGTGGGGGCCATTGTCCTCATTGATGAGGAAACCAAAGCCCTAACTTTGGGCATTCACAAAGGGTTGACACCGAAATTAAATGATATTTTAACCGGACAACAATTGGGGGCCGGAGCAACGGCCTTGATGCCCCATCTGGTGGCCGGAGTTGGGGCTTTACTGGAATATCACACGACTAATGACAAGATCGAACGGCAGTTGCTCACCGCCAGCCACCTGACCAGTTTGGTTAGCCTGCCGCTTCAATTGGGCCCCAGATTACTGGGGGCCTTTTTGGTTGGCTTGCAAGGCAAAAGAACCTTTAAACCGGCCGAACTTTGTTTCTTAATGGCCCTCAGTCAAGAGACGGCCATTGACCTGGAAAGTTTACGCTTGCGTCAAGGATTATGGCTGACGGCTGAAACCCTACTGGGTGGCCAGACAAACGAGGTCACGTTGCAGGAACTGGACGAAGCTGATTTAGACCTGGACGTGGCTGCTCCCTTCAACTTGCCGGCTGTGGGACCAACCATCCCCGAACCTGCCGGGGATGACCTGGAACAACTCCTGGCCGCCATGATGGAGGCCGAAGATGAGGTACAACAGCAAAACGCCGATCTGCAGACGCTTAACACCCTCACTGAAATGATGAACCGTACTCTTGATCTAAAAAAGATTTTGCAGTGTGCGGTTGAACAAACCCCAGCCACTATGAATACAGATGCCGCCTGGGTTTACCTGATGGATGACAGAAACCAATTGGGGCTGCGAGCTTTTACCGGCCTTTCTGAAGCTTATGTGCGAGGGATGCAACGTTTGGCATCGGGAGACGGATTAGAGGGTCGAGTGGCGGCTAAAAACAAGGCTTGTTTTGTGGAGGCAATTTCAGCAGACCCGTATGCGCACAAAATTTGGGTTGATAAAGAGGGCTTACAAGCGATGGCGGCCGTGCCCATTACCCGTCCAGAACCTGAGTCCCAAGAGCAGACGGGGCGGGGGGAGCAGACCGGTTCGCACGTAATTGGTGTGTTGGCCACCGGCACGCGGGCAGCGGAAGGCCATCCCTGGAGTCCTCGTGAAGTGCGTTTGCTGACTTCTATTGCTAACCAGGTCGCTCTGGCGATTGACAATGCCCGTTTATACGCCCAGGTTTGGGAAGATCAGGCCAGTTTGAAAGTTGGTAATGAGGTTCTGTGCACGATTAATGATATGCTGCTTGAAAAGAATGCTTTTTTAGAGGGTTTCATTCATGATGATCTAACCCTGGCCCTAAGTCAGGCCTCCCAACTCCTGAGTCACCTGCTGGTCGAAAATTCCACTCCCCTCACCCAGACCCAAAGGCAAGACGTGGTCACCTTGCAAGAAATCGTTGACCGATTAAGTAAACTGACTCAGGAAACAGGTGACGTGAGTACGGTTCTGGATAATGAGTTTGACAAGGTGCTTGACAAAAAGGATAAGAAAGACTACAAAAGATCGACAAGACCACTCAGGCTGGAGAAGAAGGGGGATGACTCGACAAGGCCACTCAAACTTGAGGAAAAGGGTGACAATGACTCAGGATCGACGCATGCTCAAGAGGATGGTCACCAGGCATCGAAAACAATGAGCTCTGAGAAGAAAGATGATACCGAGTCGAAGGCGATGAGTTTCGAGGAGGCTGTTGCTGCCGGTTTGGTTCCGGCTTTTATCTTGAGCCGAGAAAGAGACCAATAAATATCCGAGGATACTGGACAAACACAAGGACATAGAACCAGAATTAGCAATGGAAAAGTAGCTTCCGGTGAGACAACCCCATAAAGCATCCAACCACGTAAAACATAGCGCGGTCAAACCGCAGATATGGAGTCCAAAGTGCACTTTGGACTCCATAATTCTCGCGAATTGCGCAAATGTGGTGGGGTAACACTGTAAAGCGTAAACCCACAGGGCCAGTGACGTAAAAGTGAGCCGTAGATAAGTCATTACGTTTCACGTTTCACGTTAGTTACTTTTTGACCCGCTGGCAAGCCAAATTCTGGTTTGATGAAGGAGGTATAAGCAGAAATTCACCAGCAAAACCGCGCCCTGGCCCTGCTCGATCAAGTCATTGCTGCTTCAGTGACCGATCTAGAACTGGAAGTCTTGTTAAAAACGGTCTGCCGTGAGTTGGCTTTGGCCCTCGATTTGTCCCATATGACTGTTGCCTTGCTTAACCAGGCTAAAACGGCGGCAGTGGTTGTGGTTGAGTACCTCGGCCGAAGCCGGACCTCAACGTTCGGTAAAACCATCCCCATTACCGGTAATCTCTCTTACCAATATTTGCTTGATTACAAAGTGCCGCTGGTCGTGAAAGATCCGCAAAATGGCCGGCATCCGACCCCGATTTTTTACCCGATGGGCCAAAGCGGCCCTGCTATGCTGTTCATGTTACCTCTTATCGTTGCCGGAGAGGTGGTAGGTAGCCTGAACTTGAACACTGTTGAGCCACGTTGTTTCTTGGCCGAGGAAATCCGTCTGGCCTGGCGGGTGGCCGACCAGATAGCCGGAATGCTGACCCGGCCACCTTTGACCCAGACTCACCAACTCCTGATTACGATGGCCGAGCAAGTGAGCGAGAGTGTGATTATTACCAATACCGAAGGGACGATTCTTTACGTCAATCCCGCCTTTGAACGAGTCAGTGGCTACAGCCGCATTGAAGTTATCGGCCAGAATCCGCGTATCTGCAACAGTGGCCAACAAAGCCCCGCCTTTTACGAGGACCTGTGGACGACCATCAGCGCCGGCCAGGTCTGGCGTGGTCGCTTCGTTAATAAGAGAAAAGATGGCACTCTTTACACCCAGGATACCACCATTACCCCTGTACGGAATGAAAGTGGCGCGCTTGTTAACTACATCGCCGTTCAGCGCGAAGCGGTGGGTGAGTTCCAACTGGCAGCGCAGTTTCACCAGAAACAAAAGATAGAAGCCATTGGCCGGCTGGCTGGTGGGATGGCTCACAACTTTAATAACTTACTGACGACGATCATGGGTTATACCGAACTGGCCTTGCAGACGTTACCCCCCGATAATTCCGTATACAGTGATCTTCAGGATATCCAGTATGCTGCCCAGCGCGCGGCCAACTTGACTCGTCAACTGCTGGCCTTTGCCCGCAAGCAGGTTATCAATCCAACAGTGATCAACCTGAACACCTTGATCCTTAATAATATACATGAGAGGCTGCATAGTCTCATTGGCGAAAGCATCGAACTGGTGCTGCAACTGGCGCCAGACCTGGGACAAGTCAAAGCGGACCCCGGCCAACTTGAGCAGGTCTTGCTCAATCTGGTGCTCAATGCTCGTGATGCCATGCCTGATGGCGGTAAACTAACGATTAAGACGGCCAATGTGATCCTTGACCGGGATGGTGTCTCCCGATATCCTGGCCTGACTCCCGGTCAATATATCATGTTGACCGTCAGCGATACCGGTGTGGGTATGACCGAAGCAGTCAAAGCACGCATCTTCGAGCCGTTTTTCACCACCAAAGAAGTAGGTCAAGGCATTGGTTTAGGTCTGGCCACCTGTTTTGGCATTGTCAAACAGCTTGGCGGGCACATCGAAATTGATAGTGACGTAGATCAAGGGACCACTTTTAAGATCTACCTGCCACGCATCGAGGCAGCAGGCAGTCCCGTGTTCAATGGTAAATTGGACGACCTGCCCCGGGGCACGGAAACCGTGCTGGTGGTTGAAGATGATCGATTGATGCGAGAGCTAGCCCTGCGCATATTGCGCCAGCAAGGCTACAATGTGCTAGAGGCAGCCAACAGTAATGAAGCCTGGCGTGTGGTTCGTGTGTACGCCGAAGCAGCCATTCATCTACTGCTGATCGATCTGGCTATGACCTGGTTGGGAGGTAGCGAATTGGTTGATCGTCTCAAAGCCACCCAGCCCGACCTCAAGGTACTATTCACTTCGGGTTATACCGACAATGCCGTTTTCTACCACAGTGTCCTGGAATCAGATATGGCCTGCTTGCAAAAACCTTTCTTGCCGGCCGTCCTGGCATGCAAAGTACGGGAAGTATTAGACGGATAATGTCTATATTGATTTCCAGCAGTTTGGCCATCAGGGCAGAAACAAACTCCGGGTTTAACACTAAATCCATCAAGAGTTGTTCAAAGCCCCGCAACTTGTAGCCCAGTTCCCAAAAACTCTTGAATCCGCCATCGGCCACGATGGCGTACTCTGTCTCCTCATAGAGCCTCCTGGCTTCCTCGGCCAGGCCGGTGGTGAAACCTGGGTCCAGCGGATCGGGCCAGGAATAGTTTTCCAGATCTTCCACCGTGTAATCGGAGTAATCTTTATCCAGGTCAAGCCTGGAATTCATTTTTGGTAACTGCCTACCCTCATGTCATTCCGAGGAGCGCAGCGACGAGGAATCTCCGGCAACGAAGACAAATTCAAGGCGAAATGGGAGATTCTTCACTCGCTGCGCTCGTTCAGAATGACATAGTAGGTAGTTACCATTTTTGTACAGAGCAACATCAGACTTATTTATGGTTCTTGGTCAGTGTAAAATGTTAGTTGTCTAACTTTGTTTTCTCCGCGTCGTAAGCATCTATGGTGAGATGATGGGGAATTGTGTAGTTTCTTGTCTTCAATTAGCTGGTCGATGTAGTGTTGTGCCGCTGATTTTGATATGTTAAGGGCCTCGGAGATTTCCTGGTGGGTGGGGGACTTTCGATAGCGTTGGAAATAATCTTCGATGTATTCGAGGGTTTGGTAATACCGGGGTGATCTTGTGGTAGGCTCTGGTTTTGCGGCCTCTTTTGCTTCCTTTTCTCTTTGCAGCCTGGCCGGGATGAGGGCTTTTTCCCTGCGTATTGTTTCCTCTACTTCTTTCTCAGTGGTGTAGCCGGGCTGGCCCAGGGTCCGGTTTAGACGGCCTGATAGTATTGACAGGTAACGGGCTATTCTTTCATACTCT
>DAOUMU010000001.1:0-2246 GCA_034409055.1 Anaerolineae bacterium | reverse complement strand
CCACCACGGCAAAGCCTTTGCCGTGTTCGCCCGCTCGGGCTGCTTCCACCGAAGCGTTGAGGGCCAGCAGGTTGCTCTGAGAAGCGATCTCGTTGACGGTGGCCGTGATTTCGCCAATCTGCTGGGTTTGCTCACTCAAAGCCAGGATGTTTTCGGCAATACTGGCCACCTTTTCTTTGATCTGGCCCATACTGTCCACCGTCTCGGTCACCGCCTGTTGGCCGACCCGGGAGACGTCAGCCGTACGTTGGGCCTGCTCGGCCACGGCCTGGGCTTTGCTGAAGGATTGTTCGACAATAGTCTTGACCTCGTCAATGGTGGTCGAAGTCTGGGAGATGGCCGCAGATTGCTCATTAGCCCCGGAGGCTTGCTGGGTGGTCGCAGACAGGATTTCGGCGGCGGCCGAGCTGATATGGGCCGTGGCCTCACGGATCTGAGCGGTCATCTCACCCAGCCGCCCGACCATACTGTTCAGGTTACGGCCCAGAATGGTCAGGGCGTCGCTGTCGCCATTGAGCGAGAGGCGGGCCGTCAAGTCCCCTTCAGCCACCCGTTCAACAAAGGTCAGGTAGTTGTCAACCGTCTGTTCCAGGTACTCTTTAGCTTCCCGGTCCGCTCTGGCTAATTGCTGGGCTTTATCGTTAGCTGCTTGTTCTGCTTCAATTCGTTCCCGCAGGTTGTGGGTCATAAGACTCAGACTATGGGTCAGGTTGCCAATTTCGTCACGGCGTTGGATATCAATCGCCGTGTCCAGATGGCCTGCGGCAATTTTGTTGGCAATCTGGTTTAGTTTAACGATAGGAGCGCTGATACCGTTGGCCATAAAAAGGGCAAAGATAACGCTGCCAACAGCAGCCAGAACCACCACGGTCAGCACCGAGGTGGTGGTTGAGTTTTGTAAATTGTTCAAGGCCGATTCTAATTCGATGATCGGTTCCATCCCTTGAAAAGCGATGGGGTTTGGTTGAAGGTAGACAATCCCCCAATTAAATCCATCGAAACCCGGTACATCACTATAAAAATCGGCTCCGGCGCTACGGGCATAGCCAACTACATCGGCTCCCTCGGTCTGGTGCAGGCTGGCCTGGTCAAACAAATAGCCACTTTCAACCTCCTCTTGTTCAAAAACTGTCTTGGCCGGCCCGTAATTGAGCTTGAAAAGATTACCCGCCTCAGTCATAATCAACTCCGGGCTATGGTTTGAGTGGGAGTCGGCAATACGGTAGCCATCTGCGTTAAACAGGGCCACTTCAGCTCCGGCCGTGTGGCTGGCAATATCAGAAGCCTGAGTCTGAATAGCCGTAATATCCAGGGAGGCTTTCATCACCCCCAGGGCCTGCCCTGTATCGGGATGATCGATCCGCATGGCCATATCTACGGCGTAAACTTCGGCCGACTCCTCATAGACCACTTCGCTGATATAGGTCCCTTTCTCCCAGGCAACCTGCCACCAGGTCTCATCGCTCTGGACAAAATCAGAGGTAGGGTTCGAAACAGCCACGTTATAGCCGTGACGGTCGGTAAAGAAAACCTCTTTAAAGGCCGGGTTACGGGCCAGTCTCTGCTCAAGAAAAGCTTTGGCCGGCGAGTCAAGGGCCAACTCGCGGTTATTTTCGAAACGTGCTTCAATTTGCTCTATATCGAGACCGCTTGAAGCCAGCGCCTCTGCTTCCCGGGCAGTTTCTTCCAGAACAGTGATGATGATCGGGGTCACGGCCCACTCTTGAATGTCGTGAAAGCGTTCAAGCATATAGGTATCAATCGGGGCCATTGTTTCCTCGGCCAGGGTTTGCAGTTTAGTCCCGATCATCTCATTGGCCATAGTCTCGCGAACCTGGTTCACCGTCGTCCCAAAATCACCTACCGCCTGGTTCAGGGAGGTAAAGAAAAGGACACTCAGGATAATCAGGGGGACCAGGCTAATCAATAGCAGTTGGCCGGTAATCCGTCCCCGTAAACTAACCCAGAATCCTATCTTTTGATCTATTGTTGTTTTCTTTATTGTACCCATAATGCACCTCTCTTATCTGTCAAGGCATTGTATCTGCCTGAGATCTGCAAACGGAAAAACTTAAAACCTGTTAAATTCTTCGTTTAATTCAACTTGTATCTGGTCACCAGGGCCTCCATCTGCTGGGCCACAGCCGACAAGTCTCGGGCCGCCTTTTCCGCCTGACGGGTTGAGGCCAGGCTTTGCATCGTGGCCTGGTTGATGTTTTCCATAGCCAGGGCAATCTGCTCCATCC